>CAZEJZ010000166.1:0-6506 GCA_964512415.1 uncultured Opitutaceae bacterium | reverse complement strand
ATTAACCCCCCAGACTACGCCCTTTCCGCGTCGCCGCAATCCTGCGCTCGCCCCGGAGGGGGAACCGCCCGAGCCGGGCGCGATCCGTCTCGCACCGCCGCTGCACCGTTGCTGCGCCGAGCCTGGCGACAGCGCCACGCCGGACGGCGTCCCCTTGGCAGGCCGGGCCATCCGATCAGAAGAACGTGAGGTAACGGCCCTCGGCAAGGCGGCGGATGAGCAGCGCGAGCTCCATCGTGTGGTAGTCGCCCCACATCGAGGATTCGCCGCACGGCACCTTGCGGCCCTTCGGCACGTAATCCCAGCCGTTCGGGCGGTGGTAGACGCTATGCAGAAGCAGGCCCTGATGGCGCGGGTCCGCCGAAAGGTAAGGCTCGTCGAAGAGGGTGTTGGCCACCGTGAGGCCGGCCTGCAGGTAGCGCGCGCCGGCCGCCTTGCGGCCGTGGTTCTGCAGCCAGCGGCCGAGGCGGAGGAAGCCCTGCGCCGCGATCGCCGCGGCGGAGCTGTCGACCGGCTCATGGTCATTGAAGGGGTCCGCCGCCCGCGCCGTGAAGTCGCCGAGGCGGTGCGTGTTCAACGCACAGCTGTCCCAGTAGGGCACGCCGTCGCGCGACGAATAGCCATCGATGTAGTAGTCGCTCGTCGCGCAGGCCGTTTCCCGGAAGAGTTCCGTGACCGCGGCGCGGCCGCCGACCCCCTCGAGCGCCGAGTCGGAGACCGTGTCGAGAAATTCGAGCTGCTCGGCGTAGCCGCAGATGATCCACGCCGCGCCGCGGGTCCACGTGGTGAACGGGGAATAGCCCTGCTGCGAGCTCGGGCAGCGGAACTGGCCGTCGTTGCGGTTGAAGACGGACTCGTGCGCGACGCGGCCGCGGACGTCGTAGCTGTCGCGTCCCTGGCCGAAGAAGATGTTGAACCGCGCGGTCGTCGCCGCGTGTTCGATCGACCGGTGGAGGAGGTTGATCGGCTTGTCGCCCTCGCCCATCAGCGCGTGACCCAGCTGGTGCGCCACGACCAACGAGCGCATCGAGCGGATCGTGTCCGCGAAGAGCGACTGCGGCCCGTTGAACGAGTAGACGTAGCCGCCCGGCACCACGCCCGGCGCGCCCACGACCGGGGACCACGGCGCCTTGACCGAGGTGGTCGCGTAACGCGCGGCCTGAACCGCTCCGGAGACCTTCAGCGCGAGTTCGCAGAAGTTCATCTCATCGACGTTCGCCGGGATGCGACCCTCGCGCTGCAGGCGGCGGAGATTGCCGTAGGTGGAGACGTTGTTGAAGCCGTGGTCGTGCACGCCGACGTGCGAGACGTGCGACGCCATCAGGGCGATGGTCTTGCGGCGACCGAGTTCGAGGAAGGCCGCCTCGCCGGTCGCGTCGTACTGCAGGAACGCCATGCCGAACTGGAAACCCTGGGTCCACTCGGTCCAGCCACGCGAGGTGTAGCGGCCCTTGACGGTGAACACGGGCGTGCCCTTCGCGGGATCCCAGGCCGCGTCGATCGCGCGGATCTTGTGGCCGGCGAGCTCGAAGACCCGAGTGGTCTTCGACTGCAGTGGCTGGGGGGCCAGCTTGAGGGCGAGCTTCATGGTGAAAGGGGGCGGGGACGGTGAACCCAGCGGGCCCGACCAGCGTGCCGCTCCGGCCGGGTGAAACAAGGCCGAATCCGGCCGGAGTCGGTTTTGTGCTAGATTGGGTCGGGTTCGTCGCCCTTGCCCGCGGGGAGCCTCCGGGGGCGGCGGACATTTTCGCCGTGATTCGCCGCCCGAAGTCGGTACCTTACCCGATCATGGCCCTCGCCGATCTTCGCCGCGACTACAGCCTCGCCGGCCTGCACGAAAAGGATCTCGCCCTTGATCCGTTTCGGCAGTTCGAGACGTGGTTCCAGGAGGCGGAGGCGGCCAAGGTGGTGGAGCCGAACGCGATGGTGCTGAGCACCGCCACGCGCGAGGGGCGTCCCTCCGCGCGCACCGTCCTGCTCAAGGGCATGGACGGGCGGGGATTCATCTTCTTTTCCAACTACGAGAGCCGCAAGGGGCGGGAGATCGAAGCCAACCCGTTCGCCACGCTGGTTTTCCCGTGGATCGCGCTGGAGCGCCAGGTGATCATCGAGGGCGCGCTGACCCGCCTGGCTCGCGAGGAGAGCATGGCGTACTTCGACTCGCGCCCCCGCGCGAGCCAGCTCGCGGCCTGGGTCTCGCGCCAGAGCAGCGTGGTGCCCGATCGGGCTTCGCTGGAGAGCGGCATGAAGGCCGTGGAGCAGAAGCACGCGGGTGCAGCGGTGCCGATGCCGCCGTTCTGGGGCGGGTACCTCGTGGCGCCCGCATCGGTGGAGTTCTGGCAGGGGCGGCGGAGTCGGCTCCACGACCGCCTGCGCTACCGCCGCGAGCAGGCGGGCGGGCCTTGGATCATCGAACGGCTCTCGCCGTAGGCGCGGCAACGCGCCGCAGCGGAAGGATCGGTCGACCATGCTGTTTCTCGTTCGCCACGCCCACGCGGTACCGCTGGAAGAGGACCCCGAACGGCCGCTTAGCCTGCAGGGCGTGACCGAGTGCTCGCAGCTGGCGCGGTTCTTCCGCGCCAACGGGGCGCTGCCCGGACTGCAATTCTGGCACAGCCCGCTCGCCCGCTCCCGCCAGACCGCGGACCGACTCGCCGACGCGCTGGCGCCCGACGCGGTGCGGCTGGAGACGCCCGGGCTCCTCCCCGAGGACGATCCGGAGCCCATGGCACGGCGGCTCGACACCCTCGGCGCCGAGGCCGCGATCGTGATCGTGGGCCACGAACCCCACCTCGCCCACCTCGCGACCCTGCTCCTCACGGATCGCGCCAAGCCCGCCGTCATCGACCTCCCCAAAGGCGGCGTGCTCGCGCTCCGTCGAAAGAAGCTTCCCCACCGCAAGTCCGCCCACCCCCGCTGGCAGCTCTGCTGGATGGTGGTGCCCGCCTTGCTCACCGACAACCCGCCGACGGCGATCTAGCCCCGCAGTCCAGACGCGCTCAGACCGATCAAGCAGGTGGTCGGGTGCCCGGATAACGCGTCACGCGACGGTCTCGAAGACCGCCTCGGGTGGCGGAACGCGCCACGCGGGAGGAGTCGGGCGGGCCATGCGCCTCCGGCGGGCGGTGATGATGCACCCCGGGCTGCGTCGACCCGACGGGCTTCGCACACGGCGGCCTGCCTTCGTCCCACGCACCGGACGCACTGCTGAGGGCAAGTGCCTGGAGCGGAACTAGCCGCGCTTCAGCCGCAGGAGGCGCTCGCCCGCGGCGTGCAGCGTGGTCGGGCGCTTGGCAAAGTTCAGGCGCACGAAGCGGTTCTCGGGCTCGGGAAAGAAACTCGAGCCAGGCACCGGGGCCACACCGATCTCCCGCGCCATCCAGTGCGAGAATTCGATGTCGCTCGCGCGCCCGAAGGGCGAAATGTCCAGCATCACGAAGTACGCGCCCTCCGGTCGGGTGTAGGCGAGGCCGGTCTGGTCCAGGTACCCGCAGAGGATGTCGCGCTGCGCCGCATACTCCGCCGCCAGTTGCACGTAGTACTCGGGGCCATATCCCAGCGCCGTCACCACCGCGTGCTGCAGGGGCGCGGCCGCGCCCACGGTGAGGAAGTCATGCACTTTCCTCGCCTGCGCGATGATCTCCGCCGGCGCATGCACATACCCGAGCCGCCACCCAGTGATCGAGAAGGTCTTCGAGAGCGAGGAGCAGGTCAGGGTCCGCTTCGCCATCCCCGGCAGGGTCGCGAAGGTCACGTGCTTCCGGTCATCAAAGACGATGTGTTCGTAGACTTCGTCCGTGATCACGAAGGTGTCGAACTCCTCCGCCAGCGCCGCGATCTGACCGAGTTCGTCGCGGGTGAAGACGCGACCGGTCGGGTTCGAGGGGTTGCAGAGGACGAAGGCCTTGAGGCCGCTCGCAAAGGCCGCCCGCAGTTGCGCGGGATCAAAACCATACCCCGGCGGCTGCAAGGGCACGTGCACCGGGGTCGCCCCGGTGAGGATGGCATCCGCGTTGTAGTTCTCGTAGAACGGCGAGAAGAGCCCGACCCGGTCGCCGGGGTCGCACACGGTCATCATCGCCACCATCATGGCTTCGGTCGCGCCGCAGGTGACGACCAACTCGCGCTGCGGATCCACCGGCAGACCGCTGTAACGGGTCAGCTTCGCCGCCAGCGCCTCCCGCAACTCGGGGGCACCCCAGGTGATCGCGTACTGATGCCGACCGGCATCCATCGCCGCCTTCGCCGCGGCGACCAGTGAGGCCGGGGGATCCGAGTCGGGAAACCCTTGCGCGAGGTTGATCGCGCCATGTTGCTGGGCCACCCGGGTCATTTCCCGGATCAGGGACTCGGTGAAAACGGAGGTGCGGCGCGAGGTCGCGGGCATGGCCGCGACGTTCGCACCCGCACCGCCCGCGGCGAGCAAAAAGCGCTCAGCCGGGAACGAACGTTCGGGGGCACAAACCGCTAGGCACGTCCCAGCCGCAACGGGCTTCGGGCATGCCCGCTCCACCTTCGTCAAATCCGGACCAGATCAGGGTGTTGTCGCTTTCAGCGTTTGCTTTCCGGCCGGGAGCGTCAGGCTGGGGCCGACATGACGCTGCATGTGCTTCCTTCCCGACTGGCGGGCGCCGCCGAGAACATGGCGATCGATTTCCTGCTGCTGCAGCGCTACCCCGGCGACGACGCACCTCGCTTCCGCGCGTATGGCTGGCACAGGCCCGCGCTCTCGTTCGGGTACAGCCAGAAGCTCGCGTTCATCCAGGCGCAGATGAACCCGGAGGACTCGGTCGAACTCGTGCGCCGCTTCTCCGGCGGCGGCTTGGTGGACCACCGCGACGACTGGACCTACGCGCTGGCCATCCCGCGCGGCCATGACGTCGAAGCACTCCGCGCCAGCGAAAGCTACCGCATCGTCCACGAGGCGCTCGCGGCGGCCCTCGAAGAGCTCGGCCAACCCGCCCGGGTCGTACAGGAATGCCCGGTGCCCGACCCCGAGAACCCCGATGCCTGCGGCCCGGCCGGGATCTGCTTCACCCGGGCGGAACGCTTCGACGTCGTCCACGCGGAGACGGGAGCGAAGATCGCCGGCGCGGCGCAGAAGCGCAGCAAGCACGGCCTGATCATGCAGGGTTCCCTCTGGCGACCGGCGGCCCCGCAGGTGCGCGACTGGGAGGAACTGACGCCGACCTTCACCCGCGCCCTCGGCGAGCGACTTCGGGCCGAGCCGACCCCCACTCCGTGGCCGGACTTTCACGAGGACGAGGTGGAGCAACTCACCGAGCGCTATCGCTCGCCGGAGTGGATGGAGCAGCGATGATCCACCCAGGGGGTCGCCGACCCCTTGACGCATTTGCTACGGTAGCAGGATCTCAGTCCGCTCCACCGGTTTGACCACCCGCTCCGGTGGCATTGATTTCCACGACACCTCCACGCCATGAATCCGATCTCCCTTCTCCGCATCCTCCTCCTCACGTTGGTACCGCTCCTCGCCATCGGCTGCGGACGCTCCCATGACCATGCGCATGACAAGGCGGCGAAGGATGAGGCCCATGGCCACAACCACGGACATGTCCATACGGCACCCCATGGGGGCCTGCTCGTGGAGGTCGGCGACCATCAGTTCAACGTCGAGCTGGTGCTCGATCGGGAGACGGGCCGTCTGGCGGCCTACATCCTCGACGGACACGCGGAGAACTTCGTGCGGATCGCCCAACCGGCGATCGAAGTGCGCCTGAAGGACCCGGCGCGCGTCCTCTCGCTCGCGGCGGTGGCCAATCCCGCGACGGGCGAGACCGTCGGCAACACGTCGCAGTTCGAAGCCACCGCGCCGTGGCTGAAATCGGCCGGCGACGTCGCCGGTGAGATCGTCCGCCTCGAAATCCGCGGCGCGACGTTCTCCGCTCTGAGCTTCAGCCTCCAAGCAACCAAGCCGTGATTCCTCCTTCCTTCTCTCGGCTGAACTTCCCGCGCCTCGCCGGCGCGATCCTGCTGGCGGCCGCCGCCTTCATGCCGCTCTCCCGTGCCACGGAGCCCCTGCGGGTCGTCACGCTCCACACCGTGCTCACGGAAATCGCCCGCGAAGTGGGCGGCGACGCAGTCACCGTCGTGCCCCTGCTTCGCCCCGGCGTCGATCCCCATGTCTTCGAGCCGGCGCCGGCCGACATCCGCCGCGTCCGCGAGGCCGACCTCGTCCTCGCGGCGGGTCTCGGCATGGAGACCTACCTGCCCCGACTCCGGCGCGACCTCCCGGCAGACCTCGTGGTCGAGGTGGGAAACCGCATCCCGGACCCCGTGCAAGTCTGCACGGCCGATCACGGCCACGAGGGCCACGGACATGCGCACGATCACGACCATGGCGAGGACGACCCGCACTGGTGGGTTGCGGTGGACCCGCTCCTGGCCGCCATTGCCATCGTGACGCCGGCTCTCGCCGCGCGACGTCCGGCCGCCGCGCCGGCGCTCCCGACCCGCGCCGCCGCCTACTGCGCGCGCATAGCCGCCCT
>CAZEJZ010000165.1:0-6514 GCA_964512415.1 uncultured Opitutaceae bacterium | reverse complement strand
CGCGGCGGCGAACCCGGCCGGGGTCTGAAAACCGAGAGAGCTGTGAGGCCTCCGGAGGTCTTCTCGAGAAGCGGCGTCTCGTCGCCGAGCAGGCCTATGCCATGCACCCAGAACGAGTCGTCCGCGGTGTCCCCAGACCCCTGCGGCCCGCGGCCGAGGTCTGGATCAACCCGCCTGAAGACCAAGCCATCCGACGCACGATTCAACTACAGCGCGATACTGATTTCGGAACGCAGGTGTCTCAAAGTCATCGACACGTTCCGTCCCGTGCCTGCCGTTCGGGCTTCTGAGCCGACCAGTTCAACCGTGCCATCACGTGCCACACACCTGATGGGTCGTACGACACATCGAACTTCCGTTCGATCAGTTCGGCGATCCTGGCGAGGGTCCACAAGTCCGTCGGGAAGCCGTGCTTGCGAGGGCTCTCCAGAAGCATCTTCACGAGCTTCTTCACCTGCGACTCGGTCAGCTTCTTCGGCCGACCAGGATGCGGCTTCGCCTTCAGGCCGTCCTCTCCTCCTTCGCGACGGGCGCTTGCCCACTTTGACACCGCCGACTGGGTCACACCCAGCTCGATGGCTACCTGGCTCTGAGACTTCCCAGAGTCCAGTAACTCCATGGCTTTCAGCCTGCGCGTTTCCGCGTCTTTTCGTTTTCCGCTGTATGGCATGCATCGGGTATCGGCCACCCGACCCATCGGCCATGAATCTTTTTTTCAATCGTCAATAACTTGAAACCTGGTGCCATTCTTGGGGGCAGGCCAATTCGAAGGCCCGGTCACAGTACCGTCATCCCGAGGATGCCGAGGTTGGAGTTGTTGGGCAGCGTGACGGACACGAGCGTCTTGCCCGCAGGAACTCGGTAGGCGTAGCCGTAGACGTAATTCGTCAGGCTGACGACGCTGCCCACCTGGTTCACCCGCTGCGGTTGCATCTGAATGATCGTTTCGCCGGCGTTGTTCTGCGGGTTGCACCAGTCGCTGAACGACTGCGTCCAGATCGCCGTCGAGCCGTCGGAGAAGCGGAGCAGCAGTTGCTGGCTCCCCTGATTGCCGTTCGCCCCCGCACCGGCGAGGTAGAGCCATCCGAAAGGTGTGTTCGGCATGTTGATCTGCTGCCCCGTCCCCCTGACGAAGTTGTTTTGACCGCTGCTCGAGTTCGGCACCGGACCGAAGCTGAAGGTCGCCCCGCTCCAGGCGATCGTGGACTGCAGATTCCCCGAGTAGTAGTAATTCCCGCTACCGTCGAAGCCCTTGAGGTTGGCCACTTGGGTTCTGCCATTGGCGATGCCCCAGGCGTTGTACGAGCCCGACAGATTCACCGCCGTCGAGTTTGTCATCTGGAGGTCAAGGAAGCGGACGTTACTGTTGTTCGGCAGTGTGATGCTGGCGAGCGTCTTGCCGGAGGGGATCGTGTAGCTGTAACCGTAGACGTAGTTCGTGAACTGCTGCGCGCCGCCAGAGGCTGTGTCACGGTAGTACTGCGTGGAGATGATCGCCTCGTGGCCGTATTTCTGTGGGCTGCCCCAGTCGCTGAACGACTGTGTCCACGTGACGGTCGAGCCGTCGGTGAAGGTGAGCGTGAGCCGCTGGTTCTGCTGCGAGCCGTTCACCGCCGCCCCGGCGAGATTAAGTTGCGTGTAGACGCCCTGCGGAACGGCGATCGTCTGGCCCAGCCCAGGAAGGCAGTCGGCCTGGTTGGGGCCGCCAAGCTGGAAGTTCACACCGTTCCAGGCCAGCGTAGAAGAGGATCCGAGCGCCTCCCAGGAGTAGGCGTAGCCGTCGCCGTCGAAGCCGCCGCCGGAGAAAGCCGTCCCGTCAGCGGCGATTCCGACGACCTTGTTCCCGATATCGACCGGATTGCCATCGGCCCCGATCAGCAGCGATCCCGCGAGGCTCGTGCCGACGAAGTTGGCGGCCGTCACGGTGAAGTAGGCCGACTGCCCCGCCGCGAGGCCGCTGAAGGTACACGACGGCGAGGAGGTCGTGACCGTCTGGCTGGTTGTTCCTTGGAACACCGTAGCGGTGTAGGAGATGATCGGTGAGCCGCCGTTGGGCGGCGCCGTCCAGTTCAGCGTCGTCGTGCCCGGGGCGGGACCGGCGCTCGCGGAGAGATTCACCGGCGCGGACGGGGTGCTGCAGACCTGCTGGAGGAAACTCTCGGTGTTTACCGATCCCGATGTCTCCGGCAACGTACGGTAGCTCGTAACCCACGCCGAGCCGTCCTTGCCGGAGGTGAGCCCCACGGCACTTTTATTTGCGCCGACGAGGCTGGTGGCCGACTGGGCGGCCCAGGTTCCCCCATTCCCCACGATCGGCTGGATCGTGTTGCTGTTCTCGTTGATCACCCAGATCCCATCCGGGCGGGCGGCCAGCCAGGTGGGACCCGAGCCGACGGCGATCGCCGATTTGGCCGTGGACGTGCCATTCGAGCTCGTGACCTGCTGGACGGTGTTGCTTTTGAAGTTCGAAACCCAAACCGATCCATCGGAGCCGGGAGCGAGCCCAAAAGGAACATTGCCGACAGTGATCGTCGACTGGGGCGTCCACACCCCGTTGACGCTCGCGATCTGCTGGACAGTGGTGCCGTTCGAAAATGTGGGAAACTGTAATTTACCAATCGGCGCCCCGAAAAAATTAAAGGGTACATAAATAGTGAATGAGTCCGATCCCCATTCGCCGATCGATGCAGCCCATATCGATCCGTCCGAACTTGTGGTCAGTGTATAGGCCTGCTGAGCGAGTGCTATTGGCGGCTGCGCCACCCACGTGCCGTTCATGTTCACGATCTGCCGGACCGCGCTGTTTTTTGTGTCCAAAATGCTGGAAGCGACCCAGATCGATCCGTCGAGGCCTGCGGTGATCGCAAATGGCGCGATTGCACCGTCGGAGCTGGTGAAGTCGGTCGCGATCGGCGGCTGTGCCGTCCATACACCATTGGCCTTAACGATCTGCTGCACCGCACCGCCGGTCTGGTGGTAGTCGATGTAGGTGCCGACCGTTTCGATGGTTAGGTTACCGCCGAGCGTGACCCAGATCGAGCCATCCGAGGCGATGGCGATCGTTTGGGGGTGCGGGCCGACGGGGATTGGCGACTGGGCCACCCATGCGCCGTTGACGTTCACGATCTGCTGGATCGTGCTGCTCCCGTAGTTGGCTACCCAGATGGAACCATCCGGGCCGGTCGTGGTGCCGAAGGATTGAACGTTCCTGCCGAGGTTTATCAACGCCGCTGCCTGAAAGCCCGTCGTTGCCACCGGGCCGGCGCCGCCGGCCGTGTTGGGGGTCACGGTGAACGTGTACTGGCTCGTCGCGCTCAACCCGGTGAACGACATGCTCGTGGCCGTCGTCGAGGAGGTCGTCGCCGAGGTGATGGATGACGAGTCTTTGTTGATCGAGAGGGCGTTCATCGAGACGGTGTAACTCGTGGCGCCATCTGCCGGCGGATTCCACGAAAGCAGGAGGCTGCCGACCCCGGTAGCCGCGACGCCGAGGTTTTGCACCGCCTCGGGGACGGCGGCCGCCGTCAGCGTAGCGGTGGCCGACCGGCCAAATTGCGGCTGCAGCACCGTGAACGTACCGAAAAGCCCACGGTCTGCACCGAAGTCGCGGTAGGTCACATCGAGGCGGAATTGGCTGGCGGCAAATCCCACGATCCGCTCAATCTGGACGCGATTGTCAGCCCCGACCGAATAGTCCACATTGATCGTCCGGTCGCGGAAATTGACCAACTCAGGCAACGTCACTTTCAAGGCCAGAGTGCCGCGGTTGAGGACGCCGTCATACATGCCCTGAATGCTCCCGCCGCGGCTCCCTGCGACGATCGACCCCTTGTACGTGTCGGTGGCCGGCGACGCAGGCGTGATCACGCCGGAGTCGAGCGACTCGATCCAGATCGTCTTGCTGGACTGTGCCTTGGGATTTCCGGCGACCGCCGCAGTCATGCTCACGGGCACGAGCTGGTCTCCGTCACGGCTGCCGTCCTGAAACGAAACGAACGAAATTGACTGCGGCTGATTCCAGTTGGCAGGCGTGAATCGCAATGGCGTGGAGGGCACGCCCACTTCGAGCGGTGTGAGGCTCTTGAACGTCACGGTGATCGCGCTGTCGGGCCTCCGTGTGAGCCGGACGCTCGCAGTGAGTTCGGTGCCCTCGGCTACCCCTCCCGACGCTCCGGGAGCCAGAAGGCTGTGGCTGTTGTCGCCCAACACTACGAGCGTGCTGAGCAGGCCTGTCGCGAGTGCCAGACGCGACTCGAGCGACTCGAGCTTCAGCCCCCGTTCTTGGCGACGGCGGGCCGCCTTGCGGGAGCCGCGGGTCAAAGCTGTGGAAAGCCGACGGGAGGTAGCCACAAAGAAGTCTCTCGTCGAAAAAGGTAAGAATGAAAGTAATTGCGGGCGGGCCGAAAAGTCCGACCAATCCGATACCGGAAAGACCAAACGGGATTTGACAAATAAGCGCTCATGAAATCTCGCTCGGCACGTGATTTGAGCAGGCACCCTTCATGGTCTCGTGACCCATGGAGGGTGCCGGCGGGGAAGCTACCTACACGCCGTGAGCGTGTCAACGATTGGGTCGATGACTCGGCCGCGACACTGACTGACCTGCCCCCCTTAAACGGGTCCACCTCTGGCGCGAGAATCCAGGGTGGACGAACCCTTGGGAGGGCAGTCGATGCGACGTGGATAGCGCGAGCAGGCGGATCAGATTATCCTCAAGCTGCGTGAGGCGGAGTTGAAGCTGTCGAGGGGCAAGACGGTGCCCGAGTCAGCTAAGAAGATCGGCGTCACGGAGCAGACCTACTCCCTCGGAAGAAGAGGGAGGGCAGCCTTCGCATGGACCAGGCGAAGCGGCTGAAGGACCTCGAGAAGGGGCACGCCAGGCTGAAGCGGCTTCTGGCGGATGCCGAGCTCGATAAGGCGATCCTTCGGGAGGCCGCCTCGGGAAGGCCGCAGGCCTGACCTGCCCCCACGAATGGCACCGGTTTTCAAGTTAAGGGTTGGTCTTCCTACAGACCAGCTCTGTGCGGTCGCTGAGGCGTAGCCGAAGCGGCCGCGAAGACGAGCGTGCGGCCCGTCTGGGTCACCGAACGGGAGGGCCGACCCGTGTCAGACCCGGCGCCGGAGGCGGCCCTCCAGGCAGGCGAGGGATCCGACCACCATCAAGGCGACCGCCCCGAAGCTGCCGGGATCGAGCTCGGGGACGCCAGTCACATAGGAGCGGATGCCGCCCGTCACGGCGTAAATCCCCATCACCTTGTCGTCGATGACGGTGTCGCCGGTCGTGGGAGTGCCGTTGATGCCGTTGGTCACGCTTTTCCAGGTCGCCGCACCGTAGGTGTAGGACCCGACGGCACCGGAGTAGGGAATGAACGCGTACGCCCCCGAGGTGCTGCCAGCGACGTAGTTGGCGGCGATCGAGAAACCGCCGTTGAAGGCGCTGATGCCCTCGAAGTGGGTGTCGATGGTGACGTTGTCGTCGTACGAATAGGTCGTCAGGCCGCTGACGGCGCGGGTCACCGAGTCGTAGGAGGCGACGAACGCCTGCCCCTTCGAAGTCGACGTCTGCGAGAGGCCGCCGATGAGCGTGTACGACGTGCTCGACTCGCCGCCGTTCTGCCACACGCCGTACACCGTCGCCGCGTAGGCGCCGCCGAGGTCGAGCAGCGTGTACGAACGGTCGATGATGTCGTAGACGAACGGCTGGCCGACGGAGAGCGCGGTGATCCGGTCGTAATTACCGACGACGAGGTTTCCCATCGTGCTGTGGGGGATCGTGACGCCGATGTCGGGGCCGGGAACGCGCAGGCTCGTCCACGTTCCGCTGCCATCGAGGGGGCCGTCGTAGATCATCCCCTTCTGGAAGTCGGCCGGGCCGTTTTCCAGATAGGCGCCGACGGCACGGATGCTCCCCGCGGCGATGCTCGACGGATTGAAGCGGTGGGTGTTGGGGCCGTAAAACTGCGCCCCGTAGGCCGTCGTGCCGCCGAACACCGGCATGAACAGATGGAGGCGCGGGTCGCCGGTGGTCGTCGCCGACGCCATGCCGTCGAGGGGCCCGCGGTAGACGAACGCCGGCAGGCCCTGGCTCAGGTTCGGCAGACCGGTTCCGCCGGTGACGACCACCTCGTTCCCGTCGTCGGCGCGGATGCCGGTCACACCGTAGTCGAAGGGGAGGATCGTCGTGATCGGGAGGCTCTCGGCCCGACCCGCAGCGGAGGCGAGGACCACGACACCAGCCGCGACCACCGCGGCGAGGGGAGTGCGGTGCGTGGGGCGGACGACGAGTTGACGGTCCATGCGGGTAGCTCCTTGCCAGGGGGATCGGGCAGAAAAGGTTTTTTTATCGGCTTCGCCGGAATCGTGCCAAGCTGGCGATCGTGACAGTTGGTTGAGAATTGCAGTCCGCGGAAGCCGGTCCCGTGCCGGGCTGGCGTCGGGATCGGAACCGACTCCGTCGGTTGAGTTGCCTCCAGAGCGTTCTCGCTGGGCGTCGCCACCGCCCCGGCCGGACGCC
>CAZEJZ010000164.1:0-6515 GCA_964512415.1 uncultured Opitutaceae bacterium | reverse complement strand
GGTCGCGGGTCAACCGCCGACCCCCTGAGCGTCCGATCCGTCGCGAACGCACCGGCACCGCCGCAGAGGCCAAAAGCAAAAGGCCGAGCTTGGAAGCTCGGCCTCTCCTGCATCCGAAGGGGAGCGAACGCCCCCACCCAGAAGCTTACTTGATTTCCTTGTGCAGCGTGTGGCGCTTGAGGAAGGGGTTGTACTTCTTCTTCTCGATGCGCTCGGTCACGGTCTTCTTGTTGCGCGTGGTGAGGTAGCGAGAGACCGGCTTGCCCTCTTTGCGGGCCTCAGTGCATTCTAGGGTGACGACTTCGTGCATGGTGTTAAATCGGTTGAATTGACGAGCAAAACCGGCCCCTCATTCACCCGCAACCACAAAAGCGCACCCAGTGCCGATCCCGCTCAACCGGCGACCAAAGCTCGATCGGTGAGGGAGAGCATCTCGCCACGGCGGAACAGGGTCACCTGCCCGGAACTGGAAGACACGACGATCGAGATGCAATCGGTCGCCACACTGATGGCCGCCGCCGCCGCATGCCGGCTTCCCAGACCGCTGGGCAGCGTGTGCTCCACGTCGGTGGCCTGCACCAAGCTGCCCGCCGACAACAGGACCCCATCTCCTCGAATGATGAAGGCGCCGTCGATTGAGGAGAATTCCTTCACCGTCTCATCCATGAACGGATTGAGGATATTCCGATCCTCCTCCTTGTAGCCAAAGAATGGGTTGAGGACGAGCGGCTTGATCAACCGCTCCACCCGAGGGGTGTCGCCAACCACGAAAAGACATCCCACCGGGCGGCCTTCCCGCCCCTCGACCGAGAGCTCGGTCGCAACGCCGATGACGCGCTCGAGAACCTCGGGCTTCACATCCGGAGGAAGAAGGTCCGCATGGCCGGTGAGCAGGGTCTGGAATTCCCGCTCCACATCGACCACGACCACCGTGTCGAACTGGTTGCTGCCGGTGATCCCCCCGATGCAGCAGATGCGATCGTTGAACGAAATGACCCCGCGCGTGAGGGCCACCAGCACCGCGCTGCGGAGCTGGGCCAGCCGACGGTTGGAGAACGAACGCACCTGGACAGTCTCGGCGAATTCGTTCTGGTCGTCGCCCGCGTCAATCACGTTGCGGGTGACCAGGATTGTCTTGAGCTTGGACTGCAGCGACCGCGCCTCGATGCCCCCGACGAACGTGTCGCCGAACACCATCAACGCACTGCAGCCGGCTCCCTTCGTCACGCGCTCCGCCTCTCGGAGCATCAGGCGATTGATCCGGTTCTGCTGCGCCTGAAGCGGACGGCCGGCGATGCCGCCGAAGCCCGCGAGCAGCCGTTCGTAGAGCACGTCGAGATCCGCGGCGAGCAGCAGGCCATCGATGAACTCCGGCTCCTTGAGCAGGCGCGCCAGCGAGGCCAGCACCTGCAGGTAGCTGCCGGCCTTCTCGCCCGCGAGGAGCATGACGATGAAATGCACCCGCTCGTCGCCGGCGACGCCGTCGTGGCGGATCCCCAGTCGGCTTCGTCCGATCGCAACCACGTAGGGCCGGGGCATCCGGACGCGGACGTGCGGGAGCGAGACGCCGCGCCCGAGGTAGGTGGTCATCGTGCTCTCGCGCTGCAGGAGACTGCGCAGCAACGCGTCGGGACGGAGATCGGGGAACTTCTCCACCGAGACCGCGAGGAGTTCCTCCAGCGCTCCCTTGAGATCGGTGCTCTTGAGCTCGACCAGACGACTGCGGGCGATGATTCGATCCAGTCTCACGGGAACACCTCATCCACGCGGATCGGCCGGACCGGAAAGACCCACCGCCCGCGCTCTCCCATCACTTCTCCCACTCCAGCGCCCCCTTCTTCACCTCGTAAACCAGGCCCAGCACGAGGACGAACAGGAAGAATCCCACGGGCGCAAGAATCGGAATCCCCGCCGCGAGGAATTCGCGGTAAACGAAGGTCCACGGAATGAGGAAGACGACCTCGATGTCGAACAGGATGAAGAGCATCGCGGTGACATAGAACTTCACGGAGAACCGCGTGTGCGCGATGCCCTCTGGCTTCACGCCGCACTCGTAGGCGCTGTCCTTGATCGCACCGCCCCGAGCGCGCTGCCCGAGAAGGTGGCTCACGCCGATGATGCCAGCCGCCAGCGCGGCCGCCAGGATCGCCTGGATCAGGATGGGAAAGTAGTCGGCGGACGAGTTCATGACTGCCAGCATGCCTCGAAAATCGGTCCGATCCGGAGGCGGTGCAAGGGGTTTTTTCCGGCGTGGGGCGGGGTCAGTCGTTGAGCCGGATCAACCGCGTGTCGAGCGACCGCGCCGTGCCGACCGCCAGCGTCTCGGCGAACTCCAGCGTGCGGATCTCGTCGGCGACCGGCTGGAAACCCGTCCGCTTGCGCCAATAGTTGATTTTCCGCAGCGCAAGCGTGTCCATCGCGACCGGATCGGCGCTCAGCCAAAGACGTGGCTCGGACACGGTGTAGAGCGAATTGAAGAATGGTCCCCCGATGAACTGGTACCGCTCGAGGGTGGCGATGGTGAACGCCCACGTCGCACGCAGTTCGGGAATCGCGCTCATCTCCGCGACCGCCGCCGGCGCGTTGGCCGGAGAGCGGAAGAAGCGGGCCGTGTTCGACGCGTTCCAGAGGGTCGCATTCACCAAGGCACCGTTCACCCCGAGGATCGGGTGGTCGGTGTACACTGGAAGGTTGATCCAGAAGTCGGCATCGAGGAAGAGCGGCGTCGCGAGGAAGCTCTTGCGATCCTGCTCAAGGGTCGAGTCGCCGGCCACGCCCTCGATCTGCTTGTCCGCGAGAATCGGATCAAATCGGGTGGGCAGGGGGCTGTCGTAGAACCAGACCGGATCGAAGAAACGCCCGGACTCGAGGACAAAGACCGGGTGCCCTTCGTAAGCGGACTGCCCGGTGACCAGCGAAGGCAGGAAACCGGTGATGCGCAGCCGAAGCTGGTTGAGGCCCACGAGGAAAATGTCCGCCTTGGTGAATCCCCGGCGTTCCAGCGCCGCGATCACGGCATGGACCAACGCATGCGGCGTAGAGAGACCCGCCCCCGAATCGGCGTACACCTTGAGCCCGACCTTGCGCTTCACGCCCGGCCGCAGCGGCCGGCCCGCAGACGCCTCGAATTGCACGATCAAACGCTCCACCTCACGCTCATAGATCGGCTGGTCGAAGTTCTGCAGACTCGTCTCCCAGACGGGCAACATCGGAGCCGGCGGCGGAAGTCCCGCGCCCGGCCGAGCGGCCGCCTCCTGCGCCTCGAGACTCGCGGCCGCGAACGCCCAGACCAGCATTGCCGCCCAGGCTCCCCGACGGGCACGAAAGAGATAAGAAAGCACGGTCATGAAGAGTGAGTCGCCAAGCCCGGGCGGAGGTTCCCGCCGAACACGGACAGGTGCGACACTTGACACACCCGGCCCCGCGCCGAAAGTCCATTTCTCAGGATTTTCGCCTGCCGCCGATGCGCGCAACGGCCATCTCTGGATCCTCCCGCCATGCCCGCCATCAAACCCACCTGCGTCCGCGACCTGAAGTTGCGGGTGAACTTGGTGGACGTCATCTCCCGGACGGTCACCCTGCGGAAGGCTGGCGCGCGCTACAAGGGCCTGTGCCCCTTTCACGGGGAAAAGACCCCCTCCTTTCACGTCGATCCGGACAAGGGCTTCTACAAGTGCTTTGGCTGCGGCAAGGCGGGCGATGCGATCACCTTCGTGCGCGAGACGGAGCAGCTTTCCTTCACCGAGGCCGTGGAAGCCTTGGGCAAGCGCTTCGGCGTGGTGATCGAATATGAGGAGGGTTCCGGTCCCACCGCGGAGGAGCGTTCTCTCCGTCAGGAACTCTTCGACCTCCACGAACAGGCGGCCGAGCACTTCTTCCAGGTGTTCCGGGGGCGGACCGAGGCGGGTGAGTTCATGCGGACCTACTGGGTGCAATCGCGCCGGTTTGCCTCGGCGATCGCGGACGAGTTCCGGATCGGCGCGGCGGAGGCGAATGACTCAGGCTTGGCCGCCGCACTTCTCCGCAAGCGCTACTCGGAGGAGGCGATCCGTCAGTGCGGCCTTTTCTTTGTCCGCGAGGGGGTGCCGTTGGGGCTCGGCTCCCTTCGCCCTCGCTTCCGCGGCCGGTTGATGATCCCGATCCGGGACCATCAGGGCCGGGTCGTGGCCTTCACCGCGCGGCAGACTCAGCTGACGCCCGAAGACGATCCCGCCAAGGAGGCAAAGTACGTCAACTCGCCGGAAACGCCCATCTTCACGAAGGGCAATCTGCTCTTCAATTTGGACCGGGCTCGGGAGGCGGCCGGAAAGGAGAATCAGCCCTTCATCATCGTCGAGGGCCAACTGGATGCGATCCGCTGCTGGAGCGTGGGGCTGAAGTCCGCGGTCGCGCCGCAGGGCACGTCGATCACGGACGGTCAACTCGCGCTGCTGCGCCGCTACCAGACCCGCCTCGAGTGTCTCTTCGACGGGGATGCGGCAGGGCAGAAAGCCGCCCTGCGGCTGATCCCTCTCGCTCTGCGGGCCGGACTGGAGGTCCGCATCCTCGGCGCCAACGATCCTTCCGGAAAGATCGACCCCGATCTCCTCCTGCTCGAGAAGGGCCCCCAAGCCTACGAACAACTCCGCAGCCAGGCGCTCTCGGCCATCGGCTTCGCCTGCCGCTCCCTTCTTCCCCACGCGGAAAGCGCGTCTCCAGAGGAAAAAACCCGAGTCGCCACCGAATTGCAGCGCATCATCAGCACCGCTGAATCCGAGGTGGCGCGGTCCCAGTTCCTCGCCGAGGCAGCTTCCCACCTCCGCATTCCCTTGGCGGCCCTGCAAAAGGACTTCGCCCGCTCGTCCGAGCGACTGCAAGCTCAGGAAAGCGCCCGGGCTGCGGTCCGTGCCTCGGCCGACGAGGCACCGACACGCCCCGCAGTTCCGCCCGACACCCGCAGTATCGCTCCGGAGCAAGACCTTCTCCTGCTGTTGCTGCACTGGGAACGTTTCGGGAAGGTTCTCGCTTCGGCGTTTCCCCACCACTGGATCGACCTCCGCCATCCCGCGGGCGCCCTGCTCAACCGTTTTCTGGCGGAATTCGAGCAGGACAACTGGCCAGGACGCGATCACCTCGATATGCTACTGGAGTCCGCCGAAGAGAAAGCATTGGTCGCTTCCTTGGCCTTCGACGCTCCCGAACTCGACGATCCAGCAAAGGCACTGCAAGAGGGCTTGCTTCGCCTCCGGTCCCGTGCATTGGAGCCGGAGCTCAGGAAAATCGACCTTGATTTAGCCAATCTCCCTGCGGACAGTACGCTTGACGCAATTTCACTCCTGAAACGCCGGTCCGAACTTCAGCGACAGCTCCGCACGCCGATCGTGCTTGCGGCGGTCGACTAGGTTGATCGCACCTTCCTTTTCCCTAATCCATGGCCCGCAGCAGCAAAGCAAAGTCCGCCACCGTCGATGATCAGTCCGAGGCCGTGGAGGAAGTCCTCGCCAAAACGCCCGCCAACGGCCTGCCCGAAGGCGCTCCCGGCGGCATCAATGAGAAGATCCGCCATCTCATCCGTCAGTCCAAGGAGCAGGGATACCTGACCTTCGACGACATCAACGAGGCACTGCCCGACTCCGTCGAAAATCAGGACGAAATCGATAACGTCCTTTCGATCCTGCAGAACCTCGACATCGAGATCATCGAGTCCGAGGAAGTCGAGTCGTTCAAGCAGCGCCAGGAAGAGGCGGAGGAGGAGGAGACCCGTTCGTCCCAGAACGACATCCTCGACGATCCGGTCCGGATGTACCTGAAGCAGATGGGTCAGGTCCCTCTGCTGACGCGTGAACAGGAAGTCGAGATCTCGAAGCGCATCGAGACCGCCGAACTGAAGGCTCAGGAGGTCCTTTTCGAGGCCTCGATCGTCGCCCGCCACATCATCTCATTGGGCTCGAAGCTGCTGAACCGCGAAGAGCGCTTCGACCGCATCGTGATCGACAAGAAGATCGAGAGTCGGGACGCCTACTTCAAGGGCCTCCCCAAGTTGGTTGAACTCACGGAAAAGAACGAGGCCGCCGTCGCAGAGTCGTGGGCGGAGTACCTCGCCGCGCGCAACGATGCGGATCGCAAGCGGATCCTCGCGAAACACCGCAAGCGTGAGTCCACGCTCCGTGCGAATTTTTCGAAGTTCTTCTTCAAGCTGAAAGTGTACGAGGAGTACCTCGAGACCATCCGTCCAGTCCTGACCGAGATTCAGGAACTGAACGCTCTCCTCGAGCGCGCCAAGCACCCACGCACCAAGAAGGACGCCGCCATCGACACCAAGGCGATCCACGCCCGCTTCAAGACCATCGAAGCCGGCCAGCGCATCGCGGCGCCGGCGCTGCTCGACGTGGTCAGCCGCACCAACGTCCACGTGCGCGAGGCTCACCAGGCCAAGACCGAGATGGTTGAGGCCAACCTTCGTCTGGTCATCTCCATCGCGAAAAAGTACACGAACCGCGGACTTTCCTTCCTCGACTTGATTCAGGAAGGCAACA
>CAZEJZ010000163.1:0-6523 GCA_964512415.1 uncultured Opitutaceae bacterium | reverse complement strand
AAGGCCACGACCGCGCCGATCGTGCCTCCGGCTCCGAGGATTCCCATGCCGAGCGCACGCTCCTTGAGCGGGAACCACTCCGCGATCGCCTTCGCGCCGCCGGGGTAGTTGGCCGACTCAAAACCCCCGAGCAGGAACCGGCACGCGGACAACTGCCCCACCGAACCCGCCACGCCGTGCAGCATGCCTGCAATCGACCAGCCGGAAACCGCCCACACCAAGCTCCGGCGCGTGCCGAGGAAGTCCACTAGACGCCCGCTGATCGCGTACATGATCGTGTAGCTGAGCAGGAAATAGCTCGTGATCTTGGCGTAGCCGAAATCGTCGATCCCGAGATCGGCTTGGATCGTGGTCGCGAGGATCGACAGGACCTGCCGGTCGAGGTAGTTGATCGCGGTCGACAGGAAGAGCAGGCCGGCGATCACCCAGCGAAGCGGGCGGGATTCAGGCATGGGTTGGGACGCCGGATTGGATCAGTAGCTCACGCTGGTGCTGATGCTGAGGCGACGCGGGGAATTGAGCCATTGGGCGTAGCGCAGCGTACCATTGGTCGCGCGGACGAGGTACACGACCTCGTTCGCATCCAGGAGATTGTAAACATTGATCTGCACCGTTGTGCGCGTCTTGCCCGCGGTCTTGAAGCGATAGACGGCAAAGACGTCGTGGAGGAGGCGGTCGGGGTAGTAATACATCTTCCGCTTGTTTGCGTCGGCCGCGTCGGTGTACATGTAACCCCGCTGGTTGTCGCGCAGGCTGCTGCTGAGTCCGACCACGAGCCCGCGCAGCGCACCCCGGTCGAACTGGTAGCGATTGATGAGACTGTAGCTCCGCTCCGCGTAGCCGAAGGTCTTCTCGCCCGCGCGCCGGACGATGAGCGTTCCTCCCGAGGGCGAGACGAAGCCGAGCTGGTGATCCGTAATTGGCAGGCCGGTCACCCCAGTCCCCACGCCCGGGGTCAGGAGTCCGAGGGCCGAGGCGTTCAGGATTTGGCCAGATTCGATGTCGAGTTGCGCGACGTACGGACTCGTCGGATCCTTCATCATGGCGATCGAGAGCGGGACCTGCGCGGAGGCCGGGTTCAGCGGATTCGACGGCACCAGGAGAGGCGTGATCGCGCCGGTCGCGCTCCGCACGCCGACGACCGTCTGGCCATTGACGGTCGTGGTGTTGAACTGATCGTTGTAGAATTGAGGCAAGATGACGTCGGAACGCTCGCTGCCGTTGCCGGTGGCGAAGTTGGCCCGGATCTCCCAGCCCCGGAGGGGGCGAGCGGAGAGCGTGAGGTTGTAGCCATCGGAGGTCCGGCTGAAAACGTAGGCGGCGCCGCCGTTCCGGCCATTGATGCCGGGCGGATCGACATCGTTCTGGGTGCCGCCCAGCGTGGCGGTGAAGTTCTGCGCCTCGGAGACGTAGTAATTGACGTTGCCGGAGACGCGGTCGCCCCACAGGCCGAACTTCAGGCCGATATCGCGGCTCACGCCCTTGCCCGGTGGCAGCGGCTGGTTGTAAATGTCGCGTGTAGTGTCGAAATTGATCTTAGCGTTGGTGGCATAGTTGAAGGACATGCGCAGCCCCTTCACCGGCGTGTCGACCACGGCGCCCGCCGTGAGACTGTCGTACGTGAGCGGGCCCCGCTTCAGGCCGGTGTTGATGCGGAGGCCGGTCGCCTCCTCGGAGCGATAGCCGATCATCGTGTCGATGCGCTGCTTCCACCACTCACTGAACAGGCTGAAGCCGCGGCTCCGCTCATTCGTATCGTCGAGGAAGAAGCCGGTCGCGGTGCTCTGACCCGTCGTGGCATTGATCGGACCGGACAGTCCCATCGGATTACCCGCTGTCGGTGGGACGGCCCCCGGGAAGACCTGCGGTTGGCTTACGTAGAGTTTGCCGTTGGGATGCACCAACGAGGAGAAGGGCCACTTCTGACCGCCGACGAGGCCCTTGGGATTGATCGGGATCCAGACCGACGGAATCGAGGTGCGGCCGGAATCGGCGAGGGTGATTTTCGCCGGATCGATCGGCACGTTGCCGGAAGCATCGGCCTCGTAGAAGCGGAAGAGTTCCTGGTTCTGCCACGATTCCATGTCTTGGAAGAACACACTCCCCTGGTGCGATCCCCACCGACCAAGATTCTTCTGGTAGACCAGCGTGGTGCGGTGTCCCCGTGCGCCGGTGGAGAAGGGATTCAGGACCGGGAAGTTCAAGTTGAACGCCCAGTCGTTGCCCACTTGGCCGGTGACCGGATCAGCATAGAGATTTCCGGTCGCGCCCGGCGCGAAGATCGTCGGGCTTGGCGGCGTGAGGGCGTTGTTGACCCGCGCGTCATGGCCATAGCGCACCTGCAGGCCGAGGCCCTCGGCGAGCGTGGCTTCCGCGACGACCGACTTGCTCACGTTCTTGAAGGCAAACGCGAAGTAGGGACCGAAGAGCGTGTCGGCCTTCGTGAGGTCGATCACGCCGCCGGTCAGGGTGGTGGCCTCCGGAAACGCGGCGAGGTAGCGCGTGCTCTGGTTGTCAACCCGCGTACCGTTGGGGAGCAGCCACGTCAGCGGTGCGCGCACGGTGCCCGAATTCGGATAAGCGGTGTCACGCGTCAGCTGTCGCCACTCGCCACGGATTTCCAGCCATTTCCATGGCCGGAGCGTGGACGCGATCTGAAGTCCCTCGTTAATCTGGCGGTTGGCCGGGCGGAAGTACCTTGTGTCGCCCTTCACCGCATTCACCCGCACGCCCCAGTACTTGAATCCGATCCCGGCATCGACGGTATAGCGTCGGGTGCCCTCGGAATCCCCGGTCGCGGAAAACGTTCCCCGGAGCGGACGCCCGACGTAGGCGCGCTTGGAGTTGGTGGTGATTACGCCACCCGCATCGCCCGATCCGAAGAGCAGTGAGTTGGAGCCGCCGAGCGCGTCCACGCGTTCGACGTCGAACGAGTCCATCAGCGCCGTGTCGGACCGAAGGAAACCGTCGCGCCGCGGATTGCTGATGGTCAGTCCCCGCATGGTCATGCTCTTCGGGTCCTGCCGGTCGCCCTCGATGTCGCCCCGGACCTCCTCGTTGCCGCCCGCGATGATGGCCGCCCCGAGCCCCCCCACCTTCGAGAGCATCTCGGTCATGTCCACCACACCGAGCTCGTCCATGAGTTGCCGGTTGAACACCTTGGCATCCAGCGGGGTCTTGCCAAGCGGTGTGTTCGTGCCGGTGATGGAGTTCGTGTTCAGTGCTTGATAAGTGTCGGACTCGTCGGCCGCGACCTCGAAGGGCGTCAGCGTGATCGGCTGTTCCTTCGCGGGATCGGGCTTGGCGGTCGTCGGCGCCTTCGGGGCCGTTTGGGCGAGCACGGTGGACGACAGGACAAGCGTCAGCAGACAACTCAGGGCATGGGGCTTCATGGGTAGGTGGGGTTGGCGCAGTCCGGGGCTGGGGCTGCCGCGTACGCCAGACTAACAAAAGGACTGGCGTACCCTCTAGGCGAAGATGCGCTTCTATTTTAATGAATTGCGCCAACCGCAGGGCGCACGTAATCACGACGCAATGCCGAGAGTCGTCCGACGAAAACGCGTGGCGCTGCTGATCGCCGGCTGGAACCAGTATGGTCGCGGGATCATCGAGGGCGCGTGGCACTATGCGCAGCACCACGCCTGGAATCTCGACATGCAGCCCGCGAGCCCCGATGGCACGATGCAGATTCCCGAGGGCTGGCAGGGAGACGGGATCATCGCGACGGTGCACTCGCGCGAACTGGCCGCCACGTTGCGCGGCTACCGGGTGCCGGTGGTGAACGTCTCCGGGGCCCGCTTCGGCGGGAGCGACTTCCCGCGCGTCTGCTCCGACGCGAAGGCGGTCATGGAACTCGCAGTGCGGCACCTCCGGAGCAAGGGTCTTCAGCACATCGCCTTCTGCGGCGAGCCGGAGCGCGAGTTCCTGCAATTCTGGGAGCGGGCATACGGACGCGCTGCCCGTGACCTCGGCTTCACGCCCCTCATTTACGCGCGGGGCCCTGGCCTCGACGTCGACGCTGGACTCGTGGCGCAGCGGCGGGATCGGGCACGCTGGCTCCGGAGCCTGCCCCTGCCGGTCGGGGTGATCGGCTGGGACACCATCACCTGCCGCAACGTCGCGAGCGCCAGTGAACTCGCCGGGCTCCAAGTGCCCGACCAAGTCGCCATCCTCAGTCTGTCCACGGAGGACCTGCTGGGACAGACGATCCATCCCCCGATCAGCGGCGTCGACATCCCAGTGAAGCGCATCGGCTACGACGCCGCCTCGCTGCTGGATCAAATGATCCAAGGCCGCCGCCTCATCCAGCCGGAGCGTCTGCTCCAGCCCTTGGGCATCACAACACGGCAATCCACCGATCTCTTTGCGTGCGATGACGCCAAGGTGCGGCAGGTGATGCGCTTCATCAAGGAGAACGCCGCCGCCGGCATCAACGTGAAGGACCTGCTGAAGGCCGTGCCAATGGGGCGGCGTACGCTGGAAAGGCGCTTCACCGCGGTGGTGGGCCACAGCGCGGCCGAGGAGATCCGCCGCGCCAAGATCGAGCGGGTGCGGCACCTGCTCACGTCAAGCGACATGCCAATTCCCGACATCGCCGAGGCGTGCGGCTTCGCCTACGCCGAGCACATGATTCCGCTCTTTGCGCGGTACCATGGCCACACGCCCGCCGCCTTTCGCCGGAACCTGCGCGGCGCTTCCCCCTTCGGAGCAGCCGCAACTCCGAAGGCACGACGCGGTGAGGTGCCGACTCCCAGACCCCTCAGTTTCTGAGTCGGCGTCCCCTACCCTCCGCGTTCGGACCTCCTTCTGGGAGGGCCGACACATCCGGATTTTTCTTGGCGGACACGCCGTCACGATCACCCTCAAAGCAGCGCCCCTCGAGGTCCCTGCCCCGCCTCACCGTCCCGCCCGCCGCGGGCTTTGTTCGCCCCACCCTCGGCGGACGCCATTCCCCGAGCCCAGGATGTCCATGAAGACCCCTCCCTCGTCTCCCCTGCCGTCCGCCGCATCGACGCGCCGCGACTTTGTCCGAGCGTCCACCCTCGGCGCGGCGGGACTCGCGCTCGCCGGACCGCTTCGCGGCGATCCGTCGCCGTCGCCCGCGTCCCACCCGACCGCGCCGGCCGGCGACTCCGAACTCTTCGCCGGACGGGCCGCGGACTTCCTCGGCCAGGTGCTGGAGGTCGCACGCGGTCCCGGCGGCCTCCTGATCTCCCACTCGGACTTCGACACGCGCCGTCCCCTGCAGGAGGGCGACGTCGCGCCGGAACTCCATCAGGTCCTCGACTCGGTCTGGGGCAAGGTCTCACCGAAGCCCACGGTCGCCGAGTGGTACTACGGGGAAAACACCGCGTGGGCGACCGGTTCGGTCCTGTGGTCGCAGATGCTGCGGTACCGCGTCACGGGCGAGCCGGAGGCCCTGCGGCTCGCGCGGAAGTGCTTCCTCGACCTCAACCACATCTTCGACCTCTGCCGCGCGTTCGAGCCCGGCCTGATGGGCAAGCCTCACGGCGGCCGTGGAGGGCCGACCACCAGCTTCGACCAATCCGCGAATCCGATTCTCCACTACCTGCACTTCGCGCAGCACCTCGCGACTGACGCCGAGCGGGAGATCGCGCGGCGCAACCTGCGCGACCACGGCGACTATTACCTCCGCCGCAACTGGGTGATGAACCATCACGGGAACTTCACCCGGATCGTCGACCGCCCCCACCCCAGCGCCACGAAGTACTTCGCCTGCGTGCACGCCGCCTTCGACCTCACCGGCGAGACGCGCTTCCGCGACGCCGCGGTCGCGCAGGTGCGTGAGGTCATCGCCGCCGGCCGGTTTCCGTGGCCGGGCAAGCGGTACGAACTCAACTTCAACCTGTTCTACTATGCATGGCTTGGGGAATACTGGCTGACTACGAGCCTCGCCAAGGACGCTGACTGGCTCGGTCACATGCGCCTCTACTGGGAGGCGGCGCAGAAGGGGCTGGGTGAGGATGGCCTCCTGCTCGACGGAATCTACGACACCGAGCGGAGGGAGGTCACGCCGGTGAAAGAGGGCTGGGAGGACCGCAGCCCGCCGAGCGCGGGGTCGAACGCCACCGCACGGCGGTGGTGGCGCTCCCCGACCGGCTACCAGGGACGTACGCTGTATTCGCTCGGCGTCGCCATCCTCGGGCTGATGGTCACGAAGCACGGCATCGATCCGAAGGGCCACGAGGTCTCGCGGAGGATCCTGCGCCGCATCGACCGCTCCGGGCTGCGTCAGTGCTGGGACGACGGCCGCCTGCCGGATGAAATGAAGCCCTTCGCCAACCTGTTCGGCGCGGAGTTCCCGGCCCTCTGGATGATCGCCTACTGGATGGGCCGCGAACAGAGGCTGTGGTGATGCGGATAGGGACCGGCGCCACGACGCGATGAGCCGTCGGCCGACGAGGGCGGCCACTTGGGCACGCTCACGCGCCGCCTTGCTGGCACGCTCGTCCAACAGGTCGCCGCCGGACTCGATTGGCTAAGGTGCTGGGTTCATCAGGCT
>CAZEJZ010000162.1:0-6539 GCA_964512415.1 uncultured Opitutaceae bacterium | reverse complement strand
TTCGGGTCCCGCTGGATCTCGTTCGGCGTGCCCTCGGCGATCTTGAGCCCGTAATCCAGCACCGCGATGCGCTGGCAGACGCCCATCACGACCTTCATGGAGTGTTCGACCAGCAGGATCGTGAGTTCGAACTGCCGGTGGATCTGCTGGATCAGGCGCACTAGTTCGAGCTTCTCCGCGGGGTTCATGCCCGCAGCCGGCTCGTCGAGAAGCAGCAGCTTGGGTTGCGTCGCGAGGCCGCGCACGATCTCGAGGCGCCGCTGTTCGCCGTAAGGCAGGCTCCGCGCGGGGGCGTCGCGGAACCGCCCCAGATTGAAGAGTTCCAGCAGCTCCTCGGCCCGCCGCGTGATCGCCGCCTCGTCCGCCTGGAAGCGCCCGATCCGCAGCAGCGCGTGCCACGGCACGGTCGCCCGCTGCCGGTTGCAGGCCGCGCGCACGTTGTCGAGCACGCTCAGGCTGCCGAAGAGCCGGATGTTCTGGAAGGTCCGCGCAATCCCCCGGCCCACGATCGCATTGACGCGCAGGCCCGCCAGGTTCTCCCCGGCGAAGACGACGTGACCCTCGCTCGGCTGGTACACCCCGGTGATCAGATTGAAGACCGTGGTCTTGCCGGCGCCGTTCGGGCCGATGAGCCCGACGAGTTCCCCGCGGCGCAGCGTCAGGTCCACCGCATTCACCGCCGTCAGCCCGCCGAAGCGCAGCGTCACCTGATCCAGTCGCAGCAGGGCTTCGCCCGCCGCCTCCGTGGCCGCGGTGGCGCTCATGCGCGGCCTCCCTTCTTGGACCACTGGAAGAGCCCCTGCGGCCGGACCAGCATCAGCACGATCAGCAGCAGCGAGTAAAGGATCATCCGGTACTCCGCGACCGGGCGGAGGATTTCCGGGAGGAGGGTGAGCAGGATGGCCGCGCCGATCACGCCGGCCGTCCGTCCCATGCCGCCGAGGATGACCATGACGACGATCTCGATCGAGCGCGTGAAGTCGAAGCCCCGCGGGTCGATCGCGAGCTTGAAGTGCGCGAAGAGCCCGCCGGCCACCCCGGCGAAGAAGGCGCCGGTGACGAACGCGACGATCTTGTAGCGCGTCGTGTCCAGTCCGACGGCTTCGGCGGCGATCTCGTCGTCGCGGGTGGCGAGGAACCCCCGGCCGTAGGTGGAATTGACGAGGCAGGCGACGGTGTAGACCGCGAGCGCGGCGCAGCCGTAGATCCAGCCGAACGTCGTGTAAGGTGGCATCCCGATCAGCCCCAGCGCGCCGCCGAGGGCCTCAACGTTCTGGAAGATCACGCGGATGATCTCGCCGAAGCCAAGCGTGACCAAGGCGAGGTAGTCACCCTTCAGACGGAGCGACGGCAGGCCGATGAGCAGCCCGGCGAACGCGGCGCAGGCCCCGCCAAACGCGAGCGCCGCCGCGAAGAGGAGCCCCTGCGTCAGGGCGTTGCCGCCGTCGTCCCCGAGCAGGGTGGGGCCGAGGAACAGCGTCACGGTCGAGGACAGGTAAGCGCCGACGGCCATGAAGCCCGCGTGGCCGAGGGAGAACTGGCCGGTGTGCCCGTTGACCAGGTTGAGCGAGACCGCGAGGATGATCGCGATGCCGACCCCCATGGAGACATCGAGCAGGTAGGGATCGAGCTGGCCGGAGATCGCGGAGACTCCGATGCTGGCCGCGAGCGCGGCGAGGAAGTACAGCAGGGGGCGCGGCATGCGAGGTCAGACCTTTTCGGCGACGAAGCGCCCGAGCAGGCCGGCGGGGCGGAAGAGGAGGATGACGATGAGGATCGCGAACGCGATCGCGTCCTTGTAGGTGGAGAACGCGCTGCCGCCGACGAAGGTCTCGACGGTGCCCAGGAGCAGGCCGCCGAGGGCGGCGCCGGGGATGTTCCCGATGCCCCCGAGGATCGCCGCGACGAAGGCCTTCAGGCCCGGCATCACGCCCATCAGCGGGTCGATGGACGGGTAGTTCATCGCGTAGAGGATCCCGCCCGCCGCGGCCAGGGCCGAGCCGAGGCCGAAGGTGAAGCTGATCACCACGTCGTTGTTCACCCCGACGAGCCGGGCGGCGTTTGGGTTGAGCGACACCGCTCGCATGGCCGTGCCGATCCGCGTGCGGAACACGATGAGCTGCAGGCCGATCATGAGCACGAGCGCCACCCCGATGACGAGCAGCTGGTTGCTCGAGACGGAGAGCGCCCCGATCTGCACGGTGGTGACGGGAAAGAGCTGCGGGAACGTGCGCGGCGTGGCGCCGAAGACGAGCTGGCCGGTGTATTCGAGGAAGAGTGACACGCCGATCGCGGTGATCAGCACGTTGAGCGTGGGAGCGCCGCGCAGCGGACGGTAGGCGAGCCGTTCGATGGCCATGCCGAGGATCGCGCAGATCACCATCGCGCCGAGCATCACCGCGAGTCCGCCCGCGACCGTGCCCGCCGGCACCCGCTGGCCGAGGTAGTAGCCGGCGAACGCGCCGACCATGAAGACGTCGGAGTGCGCGAAATTGATGAAGCGCAGCACCCCGTACACCATCGTGTACCCGAGCGCGATCAGCGCGTAGATCGCGCCCAGCGAGATCCCGTTCAGGAGTTGCTGCAGGAATTCGGTCATCGGCCGCTGGAACGTGCCGCGCTCAGGGCTCGACGGCCTGCACGAAACGGAACGATCCGTTGCGGACTTCGACGATCACGGCGGGCTTCGAGGCGTTGCGGCGCGCGTCGATCGTCGTGCGACCGCTGACGCCCTCGAGGTTGCGGGTCGCCGCGAGCGCGTCGCGCAGCTTGGCCGGCTCGGTCGTCCCGGCCCGCCGGATGGCATCGATCAGCACCAGCGCACTGTCGTAGCCCAGCGCCGCCATCGCGTCCGGCGTTTCCCCGGACCAGCGGGCCTGGAAGCGCTTGATGAAGGCCTTCACGGCCGGGGACGGCGACTCGGGCGAGTAATGCGTGGAATAGTAGGTGCCCTCGACGGCCGCCCCGCCGATCGAGATCAGCTCGGGCGCCTCCCAGCCGTCGCCGCCAAACAGCGGAATCGTCAGGCCGAGATCGCGCGCCTGTTTGCAGATCAGCGCCGCCTCAGTGTAGTAGCCTGGAACGAAGATTGCGTCCGGCGCCGTCGCCTTGATCGCCGTCAACTGCGCCTTGAAGTCCTTGTCGCCCTCCGCGTACTTCTGCTCGAGCACGATGGTGCCGCCATCGGCGAGGAACTGCTCGCGGAAGTACTTCGCCAGGCCCACGGAGTAGGCCGAGGAGACCGACGTGACAATGGCCACGCGCTTGGCCTTGAGGTGCCCGTGGGCGAACTTGGCGAGGGCGGTGCCCTGGAAGGGATCGATGAAGCAGACGCGGAAGATGTAGTCGCCGATCTCGGTCACCTTCGGGTTGGTCGACGACGGCGAGATCAGGGGAATGCGGTAGCGCTGGGCGACGATCGCGGCCTCGATGGAGCGGCTGGACGCGACCTCGCCGAGCAGGGCGACGACCTTCTCGCGCGTGATCAGCTTGGTGGCGATGGTCCCGGACTCGCCGGGCTTGGACTGGTTGTCCTCCGCGATGAGCTGCAGCGGGCGGCCCAGCACGCCGCCGGCGGCGTTGGCCTCCTCGATCGCGAGGACCGTTCCCTTGTGCGACGATTGCCCGAACGTGGCCTCCTTGCCGGTCAGGGAGGCGTACTCTCCGACCTTGATCGGTTCCGCGGCGGTGGCGGTAAGACCGAGCGCGAGCAGACTGAGGGTGAACGTGAGGAGGCGGCGCATGCGGGGAAGAGGGACGCGGGGCGTTGCGGAGGGGAAGAGAAGGGACTGCGAGCGAGGAAAGGCGCGGCGGGCACCCGTTTCAATCAAAACGGTGATCGCTCTGGAAATCAGTGAAATGCCCTCGGCCTGAAAATTCAGGCCTTTCCTGCGCGGCCGCTTTTTCGTTTCCAATCTCCCGACGGTCCGGCTTGCCTGCTTCCGGTGAGCCTCATCGACCGCCACATCCTCCGCGAATGGCTGAAGATCTTCAGCCTCGTCCTCGGGGCGACCCTTGGCCTGCTGTTGATGCAGTCGCTTTACGATGACTTCGAGGACCTGCTGAAGGAAGGTGCGGTCACGTCGGACATCGCGTATTACTTTCTGATCAGCATGCCGGCGTCCTTCTCGGTGGTGCTGCCGCTGGCGCTGCTGGTGTCGCTCTTGTTTTCGCTCGGCCAACTGCACCGGGCGAATGAGATCACGGCGATGCGGGCCGCCGGGGTCGGGATGTTCCGGATCACGCGCAGCCTCTGGATCTGCGCGCTCCTGCTCTGCGGGGTGACGTGGTGGTTCACCGCCTCGGTCATCCCTCACTCGCTGGAGCAAGCAAGGACCCTGCGCGACCGGTTGCGCTACGAGCGCGACGGGCGGGTGGGGGAGAGCGACCGGATCGGCGCGGTGAAGAGCGTCGCCTTCGATAACCAGCGTGAGCATCGCGTCTGGTTCATGAATCGTTTCTCCCCCTACACCGGCCGCGGGTACGGGGTCAGCGTGACGGAGCTGGATCCGCAGCGCCGGGAGAAAACGCGCCTCCTGGCCCGCGAGGCGTGGCGTGACGCGGCGCTGGGGCACTGGGTGTTCCGGGATGGTCAGGAAATCTGGTTTGATCCGGAGTCGGGCGAGACGGTGCGTCTGGCGTTCTTTGCGGAGAAGCGGGTGCCGCACCTCCGCGAGGATCCGGACCTGATGCAGGTCTTTGACCGTAAGCCGGGAGACCTTTCCTTCAGCGAATTGCGGACGATTTTGCAGCACTTCGAGCTGGACGACAGTCCGAAGCTCCCGCTCTACGCGACACGCTACTACTCGCTCTGGTTCGATACGCTGGGGCCGCTGATCATCCTGGCGATCGCGATCCCCTTCGCCGTGCAGGGCGTGCGGGTGAATCCCGCCGTCGGCGTCTCCAAGTCCATCGGTCTCTTCGCCCTCTACTTTCTCCTCGTGAAGGCGAGCTACGCCCTCGGCGGCAAGGATGTGATTCCACCGGTCGCCGCCGGCCTCGTGCCCAACGCGGCGATGCTTGGCCTGGGCATCTGGCTCTTCCTGCGGCTGCGCTGAGCGCGGGCGGCGGAGCCGGCGCCCCGCCGCACCGCGGGCCAGGTGCGGCTGGGCTAAGGCTTGCGCTGGACGCCGTTCTGCATCCGGTAAGCGGATGATTCATCGTCTGGTCCGAGAGCAGGATGTCTTCGGTGCCCCGGCCGCGATCTGGGACTTCTTCGCGTCGCCGCACAACCTCGACACGATCACCCCGTCGTCGCTTTCGTTCCGCATCGTGGGCGACGTGGCCCCGCGGATGTTTCCCGGGCAGATGATCGAGTACCGGATCGGGGTGCTGCCGGGGGTCCGGACCCGCTGGCTGACCGAGATCACCCACGTGCGGGAGGGCGAGTACTTCGTCGATGAGCAGCGGATCGGGCCGTATCGGATCTGGCACCACGAGCACCACTTCATCCCCCGGACCGACGGTCGCGGCGTGCGCATGATCGACCGCGTCACCTACGAGGTCGGCTGGAGCTGGCTCGGCGAGGCCGTCCACGCCGTGTGGATCGGGCGGCAGCTGGAGACGATCTTCGACTACCGCCGCCGGCGGGTGGACGAGTTGTTCCCGCGGAGCGGATAAGGTGCCAGCTTCCCTCGCCGTTCGGAGTGGCTCTCTCCGTGCGGAAGGTGGGCTGCGCTCGTGTCGTGATGTCTTTCCCCACGCGGGGGAGGCCCCTCCGCTTCCGCGTCGTGCGTGCGCCGCGCGGCGAAATCGGCTCGCGTGGTGGACGCTTGGAGACACACCCTGACCGTGGCCCGAGTCTCGCGCCGGCTCCTCGTGAATCCTGTTTCCGCCCTTCTGCGTCGCCGAGTGTCGGCCACCCTCTGGACGGCGGTGGCGGTCGGGCTCTGCGCCGCGCCGCTGGTGGCTGCGCTGCTCGTCCCGGCTCGTCCCGGCGCGTTCGTCTGGTCGTTCGGCGTCGCGCTGGGGAGCGCGGGTTTTGCGTTGGGTGGCGTGCAGTTCCTGCTGACCGGACGATTCCGGCGGGCGACGGCGCCGTTTGGGATCGACTTGGTCTACTTGATCCATCGCTGGGCCGCGGTGGCGGCGCTGCTGCTGCTGTGCGCCCATGCCGTCATGCTCGCGGTGGAGAATCCCGCCGCCGTCGGCGGCGCGAAGCCGTGGACGGCCTCCGGCACGATCGTGGCCGGGTGGATCTCGCTCCTGCTGTTCCTCATCCTGGTGGTATCCGCGCTCGCGCGGCGTGCGCTCCGCTGGGAGTACGACGGCTGGAGACGCGCCCACGCGGCGCTGGCGCTCGCGGCGAGCGGTGCCGGCCTCGTTCACGTGGTCGGGATCGTCGCCCCCGCGGGCCGGACGGCAACGCTCGCGGTGTGGGCCGGTTTGGGCGCACTCTGGCTCGGCGCCCTGCTCCACGTGCGACTGCTGCGTCCCTGGGCGCTCGCGCGCCGCCCCTACGCGGTCACCGCCGTCGAGCGGGTGGGTACCCGTACGTGGACGGTTCGAGTGGCGGCGAGACGGGGGGAGGCGCTCCGCTT
>CAZEJZ010000161.1:0-6554 GCA_964512415.1 uncultured Opitutaceae bacterium | reverse complement strand
AGATCGAGGCCCGCATCGCCCAGTACGAGCTCGCGTACCGCATGCAGAGCTCGGTCCCCGGCTTGCTCGATCTCAAAGGCGAACCGCCAAGCACCTTCGAAGCCTACGGTCCGCAGGCCCGCATCCCCGGCACGTTTGCGGCCAACTGCCTGCTCGCCCGGCGCCTCGCGGAGCGCGACGTCCGCTTCATCCAACTGTACCATCGCGGCTGGGACCAGCACCGCAATCTGCCGGGAGATCTCCGTCTTCAGTGCGGCGACATCGACCAGCCGGCTGCAGCGTTGGTGTGGGACCTGAAGCAACGGGGACTCCTCGACGATACGCTCGTCGTCTGGGGCGGCGAATTCGGGCGCACCACGTACAGCCAAGGTCCGCTCGAAGCCGACAACTACGGCCGCGACCATCACGGCCGGTGCTTCACGGTTTGGCTCGCGGGCGGCGGCATCCGCCCGGGCGTCACCTACGGTGAGACCGACGCGTTCGGCTACAACGTCGCGCGCGACCCCGTCCATGTTCACGACCTCAACGCCACGCTGCTCCACCAACTCGGCGTTGAGCACACCCGCTTGACCTACCGTTTCCAGGGTCGCGACTTCCGCTTGACCGACGTCCACGGCAGCGTCGTTCGCTCCATTCTCTCCTAAGACCCGCCGCCTTCGTTCCGCCGTGACCGCTCCGTCCCGCCGTTTCCTCTTGGTCCTGAGCCTCGCTGCCGCGCTTGGCGCGACCTTTTCAGGAAGAGCCGACTCAGCCGCCCGCACCCCCTCTCCGGTCGCAACTCCCCCCGCGGACAGCACCGCCGCATCTCCGTATGCGCCGGAACTCGAGCCGTTCGTGCGCGCGTTCAAACCCGGCGGGCAGGACTTCGCCGGACAGGGAGCGCCCTTGCCGCCGGAGGAAGCGCGGCGGCGACTCGTGGCGCGCGAAGGCTACACGATTGACCTGATTGCGAGCGAGCCGGTGATCCGACAGCCGCTCGACCTCCACTTCGACGAGCGCGGACGGCTCTGGGTGGTGCAGTACCTGCAATATCCCTTCCCCGCTGGGTCGAAGATCACCCATTACGATCAGTATCTGCGAGCGCACTACGACACGCTTCCGGCGCCTCCACCGCACCACGCCCGCGGTGCCGACCGGGTCACGATCCTCGAGGATCGCGATGGCGACGGCACGTTCGAGACGGTCCGCACCTTCCTCGAGGGGATGAACCTGACCACGAGCGTGCTGCCAGACCACGACGGAGTCTGGGTCCTGCAATCGCCTTACCTCGTCTTCTATCCGGACCGCAATCATGACGACATCCCCGACGGCGATCCCGAGGTGCACCTGTCGGGCTTTGGCATCGAGGACACGCACTCCCTCGCCTCGAATCTCCACTGGGGACCGGACGGCTGGATCTACGGCGCCACCGGCAGCACCACCACCTTGGACATCCAAGGCAGCCGCCTGCTCGGCCAGGGCATCTGGCGGTACCATCCGACGCGACGCATCTTCGAGGTGTTCGCAGAGGGCGGCGGGAATACGTTCAGCCTCGAGTTCGACAGCGAGGGGCGCGCTTTCTCGGGCACCAACAGCGGTGCCACCCGCGGCCTGCACTACGCGCAAGGCGCGACCTACGTGAAAGGATGGACCAAGCACGGTCCGGCGATGAACCCCTTCCTTTTCGGATTCCTCGAGCACATGGATCACGAAGGCTACACGCAGCGCTTCCCCCAGACGTTCCTGCTCTACCAGGGTGGCGCCATGCCCGAGTTGGAGGGCCGCATCGTGGTCGGAATGGCGCTGACCAACCGCGTCCAAGTGAGCCAACTCTTTCGTCAAACCTCGACCTTCCGGACCGTCGATCTCGACCCGCTGATCACGACCGATGACCGTACGTTCCGACCGGTGGACATCGAGGCCGGTCCGGACGGAGCGATCTACGTCGCCGACTGGACCGACCTGAGACTGAGCCATCTCAATCCCGCCGACACGTGGGACAAGTCGAACGGCCGCATCTACCGGATCGCGCCGAAGAACTTCCTCCGCCCCCGCGTGCGCGACCTGCGGGCTGCACGAGCGGATGAACTCTTGCCCCTGCTCAGCGATCCCAACCGGGAATTGCGCGAGCAGGCCCGACGCCAACTCGCCATCCGGCCCGACGTGGGACTGGTACAGGACCTGCGGCAGCGACTCGCGACCGCGCGACCGGAAAGCCTCGAGGCCCTTTGGATCCTGAATCTCCGCGGTGACCTCGGGGAACGCGAGTTGGCGGCGCAACTCACGCATCCCCTCCCCTCGGTCCGCCGTTGGGCCGCGCGCCTGCTCGGCGACCGCAACGGCGTCGACGACGCAACCGCGCGAAGCCTGACGAATCTCGCGGCACGGGAGACCGACCCCGAGGTACTCAGCCAGCTTGCCTCCTCCGCGAGGCGCCTCGCGCCGCCCCACGCGCTCAGCATCGTCCGCGCCTTGCTTGCACGGCCCGAGTGCGCGGTCGATCGGCACCTGCCGCTCCTCCTGTGGTGGGCGGTGGAGGCGCAGGCAGAAAGAGGACGGGAGGAAATTCTTCAGCTCGTCGGCGATCCCGCGGTCTGGTCCAGCCCGCTCTTCCAGCAGGAAATCGCTCCACGGATCGGCCGAAGGTTCACCGCGGATCAGGGTCCGCGTCGGGTGGTGAGCCTCAGTCAGGGGGCGTTCTCGGAGTGGACCATCGAGCGGGCGGAGGAGCATTTTCAGCAGAATCTCGAATTCTGCGCACGCCTGCTGGAAGCGGCTCCGAATGACTCAGCCGCCACCCACCTGCTTCGAGGAATGGCGACGGGCTTCGTCGGAAAGCCTTTCCCCGAAGCCTCCGACCGCTTCCGGCGGGCCCTCCTCGCCCGCCCGAGCCTTGGGGCCGACTTCCCCCTGGTGGCGCTCCGCGCGCGCACCGGCGACACCGGAGCTCAACACGAGGCTGTGCGTCGTCTCGGGAGCGCGCACCCCACGGCCGAGGAGCAGTTGGCGTGGCTCGCGCTGATCCGCGACACCACTCCGGTCGGCGCCCGGGCGACGCTCGAGGCGATGCTCGACGGTAAGTCGCCTGAGCTGGTGCAGTTGGCGATCCTGGAGGCGCTCGGTGCCTACGACCACGCGGAATCGGCCCGGCGTGTCTTGGAACTCCACGCCTCCCTTCCTCCCCGCATCCAGGCCCGCGCCTCCAGCCTGCTCTGCGCGAGCCCCGCGTGGGCCACGGAACTGGTCCGGGCGATCCAAGCCGGCAGCTTCGACGCCGGAAGTCTCGCCTCCGAGGCGCGCGCAGCGCTCCGCCGCCAGAGCGCGCCGGTCGTGATCGCATGGCTGAGCAACGGTGCCGATCGGACCAGCGCCTCGGACCCCGCTCGCCGCACCGCCCAGCAACTCTTCGAGACCGGGCGGGTGGCGTTCAATCTCAGCTGCGCCCCCTGCCATCAGGAATCGGGCGAGGGTCGAGCCGGACTCGCCCCCGCGCTGGTGGGGTCGCGTTGGGTCGGAGGCGCCGACGAGCCGCTCATCCGCATCCTCCTGCACGGCAAGGAAAACCCAGGGAGGGGCTTGGTCATGCCACCGTGGCGGCACCTCGAGGACTCCCAGATCGCGGCAATCCTGACCTACGTGAAGCGGGAATTCGGCAACCGTGACGCTCCGGTAGCCAACGCGGGAGTGGCTGCCGTGCGGAGCGCCACTGCGGAGCGCACCCGCGCGTGGACCGATGCCGAACTGGAGTCGACGCTCCAGCCGGCCACTACTCCCACACCCTGACCGCCGCGATCGGCAGTCTGCGGTTCAAACCACTGCGGGAAGGACCCGCGAGGAAAAGAGTTGTCACCCCGCCTGTGCCGTATGCCCAAAGGCTCGGGACCTTTTTAAGCTAAGGTGGGGGCCACCAGGCGACTTATTGCTTTCCGATGGACGGCCGAGCAGCCGCCGCCGGTTTCGCGGCTCCCGTATCGATTCAAAGGCAAAGAGCAGTTATTGAAGACACCTCGAACACTGCAGGGTGACCGGAAGAGCGTAGGCCGCGGAGGAGCCGCGTCAAACGGGATCGCCCGATTCACGCGCCCGACGCAGCAAGCCGCGGACTGCCCAAGCGAAGTAGAGCGCCGTGAGCCCCAGGCCCAGAACGAGATCCGACTGTCGAAACGCCATGACCCAGCCAAACGCGAGCAGCGCTCCGACGCCCACCTCCCAGCGACGATCAACACCGCTCCGCCACTGCGCGGCAAAGAGGGCCAGCGCGGTCACGGTGCCGAGGACAAGCGAGGCCATGACCCAACGCTTCACCGTACCGGGCATCGCCCACACCAGCGAGGCGAGCAGCAACTGATTGAAGCCAAGGATCGCGATCCCAAGCGCTGACCCCAGGGCGGCATTCGCCGGAAAATTACCCTCCGCATCGCGGGGGACCAACGTGGCCACCGCGCAGCCCGCGCAACAAAAACCCGCCGGCGGGCCGCTCGCCCGGCCGCAGCGGCGGCAGCGCGAAGGCCCGGACGAATCCGGGGAGGGACGCTGGGGGCCGTCGTTCGCGTCAGCCATCGAGGATGGAGGTGTCAAGGTGCTGGATGATGAGTTCCTGGATCGTGGCCAGGAACAGATAGCACATGAACGCCTTTCTCGCCGGTTCCGCGAGCGATTCGATCTCGAGGTCGCCGCTCTCCAGCACTTCCTCGTCCAACGTCTTGAGGAACCGCCCGCGCACCCGCAGGCGGACGGCCGCGCAGGCCCGCAGCACCGGCTCCGCGTTCTCGACGTCGAAGCCCACGATACCCGACTCATCGAAGCTCTCGTCGAACAGGCTCAGCAGCACCGCAATCGCGTCGTTCTGCGCGGTGAGCAACTCATCGCGCCAGCCCTCCCGCAGGTCCGCTTCGATGTCGCTCAGGGAATTCGGCGCCGCCAGATCTTCGGAGAGCGAGTCCGCCACCTCGCGCATGACCGCGAGCAGCGGTCGGACCGCCTCAAGGCTGAGCCGGATCTCAACGCGCTTCATCGGATTCAAGGATGACGGTGAGGTGCCACTGCTGCAGCGCGAACGCGTAGTGCTCCGCGCGCTCGCGGGCACCGCTCCAGACCACGGATCGCCCCTGCTCGTGGACCTCCAGCATGTGCCGGCGCGCCTCGGCCTCGGCGAAACCAAGCACCTTCTTGAACACGAGGACCACGTACGACATCAGATTCACCGGATCATTGAGGACCACCACGTGCCACCGCGGCTCCAGCGCGGTCGCAGTCGCTCCGGTCGGCGCCGGCGATCCCTGTTCGTGCGTGGCCATGGGTGCGAGGGCGGGAAAAGCCGAGCGCGCGTCAGGCGCTCGCCGCCAGCGAGGCGATGACGGCCGAGAGTTGCGCCTCGGCGTCGGCCAGCGGCACCTTGCTGACGTCCTTGGCACGGCGCGCCTTCACTTCGACGATGCCTTCCTTCAGGCCCTTGCCTCCGATCGTCACGCGCAGCGGAATGCCAATGAGGTCGGCGTCCTTGAACTTGACCCCGGGACGCTCGATCCGGTCGTCGATCAAGACATCAGCCCCCGCGCGCTCGGCCGCGGCGGCCAGGCGCTTGGCGAGATCCGACGCCTCGGCCAGCTGCGGGTCGAGGACGCAGATCAAGACCTGGAAGGGCGCCACGGGCCACGGCCACACGATGCCATCGGCGTCATGGCTCTGCTCGATCACCGCCTGCAGCGTCCGGCTGATGCCGATGCCGTAGCAGCCCATCACCATCGGATGCGATTGCTTCTGATCGTCCGTGTAGACGGCGCCGAACTTCTCCGAGTACTTGGTCCCCAGCTTGAAGATGTGACCCACCTCGATGCCGCGGCGGCTCTTGAGCGGCTGGCCCGAGCGCGGACAGGGCTCCCCGGCGCGGACGCGGCGGAAGTCGCCGAATCGCGTGACGGCGAGATCGCGGGAGACGTTCACGTTCCGCAGGTGGAAACCGTCCTTGTTCGCGCCGGTCGTACCGTTGCCGATCAAGCGGATCGCGTGGTCGGCGAAGATGCCCGCCAGCGCGGTGGGGTTGGCCAGCGTGCCCCGGACCGCGCCGAGGCTGCCGGGCTTGGCTCCCATGACCGCGACGACCTCCTCGGCGGTCGCCGGGCGGAAGAGCCCGAAGCCCAACTGCCCGAGCTTCGCCTCCTCCAACTCATCGCACCCGCGGAGAATCACGAGGAACGGCTTGCCGTCGCCGATGTAGACCAGCGTCTTGAACTGCTGGTCGGCCGGCACCGCGTACGGCGCCGCCTCCAGCGCCGCGATCGTCACGACGCCCGGAGTCGCGAATTCCTCGATCGCGCCGTTCGGCGCGGCATCCGCCAGGCCATCCGGAACGAGACGGCTGGTCGCCTTCTCGCGATTGGCGGCGTAGCCGCTTTCCTCGCAGTAGATGATGTCGTCATCGCCCACTTCCGCGGGCACCATGAATTCGTGGGAATAGCTGCCCCCCATCACGCCAGTGTCCGCCTCGACGGCGATGGCCAGCGTGCCGATGCGGCGGAAGAAGCGCTCGTAGGCCGTCTTCATCGCGAAGTAGCTCTTCACCGCGCCCTCGTCAT
>CAZEJZ010000160.1:0-6558 GCA_964512415.1 uncultured Opitutaceae bacterium | reverse complement strand
ACGAACCGAAATCGAGGAGAAGGGTCTCATGGCCGTGCCTCCAGCGGTGCGAACCGCAGTCCGGTGACCGAGAGGGCGAGCGAGAGGCGCTGGCCGTTCTCGTCGCGCGAGGTGAGTTCAAGCGCCTCGACGCGGAGCGCCAGAGGGGAGCGCTCCAGTTCCCCGAGCAAGCGCACCAGCGCGGGGAAGGAACCGGTGGCGTCGAGGCGGCACTCGAGGAGCGAGGCATCGCTCGCGCTGGCCTTGCGCCAGCGTGGGCGAAGCCCCGTGAGCTCCACGCCCTGGGCGCGGGCCCACGTTTCGAGGGACGAGAGCATGCGCTGCTCGGCCATCGATGGATCGCGGGGCAATGCGCCTTCACGAAGGCGGCGCCAGGCTGCCTCGGTTTGCTCGCGGCGCTCGATCACCGCTCGGCCCGCGGAAAGCGTCCGCTCCAGCGCGGCGATCTCGGTCGTCCGGGCCTGCCAATGGGCGACCGCTGGCCCAATCACGAGGCGATCGAGCGCGAGCAGACCGACCAGCACGCTGCTCGCGAGGAGCAGCAGTCGTTGACGGGGGAGAAGCTTCATGGCGAGGCGGTCCGGTTGAGTTCAACCGCGAAGGTGAACTGCGCGGGATTCTGGCCGCGGATCTGTTCCACGCGCACGCTGCGGACCGCGGGCTGCTGGCGAAGCCGATCCACGGTGGCGAGCAGGGCCCCATGCTCGCGGGCGGTGCCGCTGACGGTGATCGTCTGGGGAGGGCGCAGTTCGACCGAGCGGGCGGTCACGACACCCGACTCCGGAAATGCCTCCGACACGAGACGGAGCAGCGCGAGGCTGGGGAGGGACGGGTCATCCCACGCCCGAAATTCGCGGAGCCGCGCGTGCACGTCGTTGAGGCGTTGAACCTCGGGCTGCAGCCGGGACCAGTCATGGCGCAGCGACTGCAAACGGATCTCCCGCCACGCGAAGGCGCCGGCGAAGAGAACGAGCACCGCTGCCGTGGCGAGGGCGAGCGTGCGTACCCGGCGGGAACCGGGTCTCCGCAGCAACGTCGACCAACGGTTTGGCGCCGGTGGGAGAAGCGACGGGAGGCTCGAACTGCCCGTCCGGACTGCGTGCAGCAGCAGGCCGGGCAGGTGGTCATCCGACTTGACCTCGACTACGTCCGCCCGTCCGAAGGCGGCGACGGCCGCGGCATCGCCGGCCGCACCGGCGGCGGGCGTGACGACGAGGAGGTGGGCGGCGGACTGGGAGGAAAGGGCCGGCTGAGCCTCGCGGGTGATCCGGAGTTCGCGCGCGAGGTCGGCGAGGGATTCGTCGGTGGTGCCGACCGCCCGGAGCGTGACAACGCCGCTTGGGGCGGCGAGGCAGAGGGCCCCGCCCGAGCGACCCTGGCGTACGACGATCGCGGGCCTTGGCAACGCGACCGCGGCGGCGGCGAGCGTCGCGGTGAGCAGCGCCGGACGCAGCCCGGCGGCCCGAAGCATCGCCTCGAGGCGCGCGAGGCGCGGGCGGCTGATGGCCACCTGAAGAACCTGTTTGCCCGAGGGCTCAGCGCTCGCGCAGCGTCCGACCACCCACTCGGAGAGATCGCTCGGGAGTCCTTTCTCGGCCTCCAACGCCAGCAATGTGTCGAGATCCTCCGGCGACAGATCGGGCACCGTCGTGGCCAGTGCGACGCACCACTCCGCCGGGAGTCCGACCACGCAGCGGTCCCACTTCCACGTCGCGGAGCGCAGGGCGCGGCGTAGGGACCGGCCCAGCGCGACCGGGTCGTCGCGGTCGAGTGCGCAGGGCAGCCGCAGCGGAGCCGGGGGCGTTTCGGCTTCCCCGCGAGCGAGGGTCGCGAGGACCGCATCATCCTCGAAAACGAGACCGAGGAGTGCGGAGGGACGGGAGGGACGAAGCCAAGCCATAAGGGAGAAGATCAGAGGCCGGAGATGCGCCCGACGGGAGCCGGGTCGTCGAGGGTGGCGCGGCCAAACCGGGTGACTTCCTGACGCTGCACGATCCGGGGTGAACCGGAGGAGAGATCGAAGATCACGCGCAGACGGGTCCGTCCGGTGCCGTGTGGGCCGAACGCCTCGATGTCCGCGAGGAACTGATAGCTCTCCCCGGTGATGAACGGGCCCGCCTGGACCACGGCCTCGGGCGGGAGGGCCGCCGGCAGCCAACCGATCGACGTGAGCTCGTCCGGATGCGCCAGTCGGTAGGCGACGATCGCGCGGGCGCCTGATTCGCCAACTCCGGGCAGGCAGGCGAGCACGGCCTCGGGGGCAGTGTTCACGTTGATGAGCCCCCGGCTGACCGCCGCGCTGGAACCCGCCAACTCGGATTGCACGCGGGCGAACTCGGACGCGGAGAGACGCCCGCGGATGAGGAGCTCGGCCACGCTCCGCAGCGGACGGTCCGCAATCGCGCGCATGATTTCGGCGGCGCGGCTCTCACCCATCCGCTGGTTCAGGAGCTGAGAAAGGCGTGGCAGCGCTTGCGCGGAGGTCACGTCGATGCGCCGCGAGCCATCGCTGCGACGGTTGGGCTGCGCGCTGTGCACCGTTAGAAGGTCGATCAAGCCGTGCCGCAGCACGCCGTTGCGGTCATCGTGCGGCGGGGAAAGGTCTCCATCGTCCTCGTTGGGATCGAGGACTCCGTTGAGATTCGCATCCTCACCGTAGAGCAACTCCAGCGTCGCTCCGTGCACGAGGCGCAGTTCCTCGACGGTCTCGAACGGTCCGTTCTTGGCGCGGCGGGGAGGGGTGAGGCGTGAGTAGGTCTCATCCTCGGCGCCTTGCTCACCCGGCTCGCTGTTGCTGTCCCGCCAGTCAATGATCGCCGCGGCGAACTCCGGGGTCATGTCCGGCAGCGCCTCCAGCATCGTGAGGCTCGCGGTGTTGAGGTTGAGCTTCGCGGACTCGTCGACGAGGCCGAAGAAAGGGACATTCGGCGAGACGGCGTCCTCATCGCGTCCGATCAGCGAGAAGATAGCTTCGCCCACCGGCAGCGCCTCCGCCTCGTAGTCCGATGCGCGCGGCACTTGTCCCGCCGTCGCATGCTGCGTGAGCACCCACTGTGCGTAGCGCACGCCTCCTTCCGCCGCCGCGCGGGCCGCCGCGTTCCCCGCGCGGGCTGCCGACGCCCGCAACTCCAGACTCATGGTGTGCGCGAAGGTGAGCGCGAGGGCGGCGAGTCCGAAGCAGGTCCAGAGCACGATCACCAGGACGGAGCCGCGGAGGGCGCGGCGGGACGGTGAGCGGTGTCGGCTCATGAGCTCGGTTCCCCCACGGCGACGGGTACGACCAGTTGAATCGTCTGCGGGGCGGACCCCCGGTCCGCCGTGGCGCGTTCCAGCGTGAGTCGGATCGCCACCGGCAGTGTCCGCGTCACGGCGGAGTCCCAATCCGGAACCCAGCCCGCACCGTCGTGGTACTCGAAGCGCGCTGCCGAGATGTCCTCCAGCAGGGTCTGCGCCTCGGCCGACGCATCCGTCAGGGGGAGAAGATTCCGAGAGACGGAGCGCATCAGGGTGAAGCGATCGCGCGACGCGGCTCCCTCGCTGGGAACCAAGTGATAGCTGATCCGTTGGACGTCACCGAAGGGCGACCATGCGTCGACGCGGCCGGACGTGCAGACGAAGTCGGGGCCGACCGCGATCGCTCCGGCCGGGGGGACGATTTCCGAGCCCGCCGCGGTCTGCAGTTCGCCCGAGAAGCGTCCGCCCCTCGGCAGGAGCCCGGATAAATCCTCGCGGATGATCTGCAGCGCGCGATGGACGGCCAAGTCGGCGTCGATGCGTTCCTGGGCGTGCTGCCGAAGGCGAAAGGCGCTGCCGAAGGCGGACTGCACGGCGACGATTGCCAGCGCGGAGAGCGCGAGCGAGAGCAGGACCTCGAGAAGGGTGAAGCCCCGTCGGTCCCGCGGACGGGTCGAAGCAATGGCCGGACGGGCGCTCATGATTCCGGGGTGGCTGCGCCGGACGCGACGGCGCTCCGCGTGGGATCGAGGAGCGTGCTGAGCGAAAGGTTCCGGGGCTGTCCCTGCACGTCGAACGTCACCTGCACCGTCACTTCCTCCAAGGGATCCGCCGCCCATGGAGTCCGCTCCAGACGCCACGTGTAGGTGAGGCCCTCCTCCACGGCGCTGCCCGTTTCCGCTCCCGTCTCGGTGCGGCCGGTGGCGACGTACTCGCCGAGCACGCGCTCCGCCACCCGGGCGGCGGCGGCCTGGCGCTGACCGAGTGCGCCGGCGCGGCTGGCGAGGCTCACGCCCTCCATCGCGACGGGCACCACGATCGCGAGGAGCGCCAGCGCGGCGAGCACTTCGGCCAGCGTGAAGCCTGCGGCGGAGGAGTCAGCGAACCGGCGATGCATCGTGGCGGAGGAGTTCGTAGCGCAGTCCATCGGAGGTCAGCACGAGATCGATCGCGGTGTCGGCTCCTTGGCGGAGGCTGACCCGTTGGAGGCTGCCGCCGTCGATGGTGCCGTCCGGCTCGAAGCGGATGCCCGGAGTCAGGGTCCGGTCACGGCCCATGAACGCGGGGTCGGCGTACGGTGCGTCACCCCGCGTCGCGGATAGCTCGAGCTGGAGTTCCGGATCCAGCGTGAACGTCTGCGCACGGGAGTCCCGAGTGCGCGGATCGGTCAGGGCGGTGAGGCCGTAGCGACCGGAGGTCGGGTCAAACCACAAGGACATGGGAAGTCCCTCGGCCGCGGCGCGGGCGGAGCCGAGGTGCGTGAGCGAGAGGAGCCGCCGCGCCTCGTTGTCCAGCGTCCGTCCGCGGAAGAACGTCGCCAGCTGGGGCGCGGACAGGCTGGCGCCGATCGTCAGGAGCGCGAGGACGAGCAGCAGTTCGACGAGCGTGAACGCCCGGCGCCGCGACCGCTCAGCGAGCGGAGGATGTGCCGTTGACGATGTCATCCGCCGTGTTCGGCTGGCCGTCCGGTCCGGAGGAGCGGAGGTCGTAGCCAGCCGGATTGAGCCGGCCGGGAAATTCATAGCTGTAGGCATGGCCCCACGGATCGAGCGGGATGTCGCTCTTCAAGTAGGGCCCGCGCCAGCCCTGTACGTCGCCGGGTGCGGTCACGAGGCTCTGCAGACCCGCCCGACCGGTCGGGTACGAGCCGGTGTCGATCTCGAAGGCGTCGAGCGCGGTGCCGAAGGTGGCGATCTGCGTCTGCGCCGCGGTGATGCGGGCCTGCTCGGTGCGGCCGGTGAACTTCGGCAGCACGAGCGCGGCGAGGGTGCCCAGGATCACGAGGACGAGCAGCAACTCGACAAGCGTGAAGCCGCGGGCGCGGGAGCGTGGGAAGCGTCGGGAGGGACGGAGCATGGGAGGACGGTGGGGTTAGCGGATGTGGTCTTGCAGAGAGAAGATCGGGATGAGCATGCCGATGAAGATCACGCCCACGACGGCCGCGATGAGGAAGAGCAGCAGGGGCTCGGCGAGCGCGACCGTGGTCTTGAGCTGCTGGTCGAGCTCGCCCTCCGTGGTGGTGGCGAGACGCACGAGCTCGCGGTCGAGGCGGCCGGACTCTTCGCCGACGGAGATCATCTCCACCACGGCACCCGGGAAAAGCTGGCGCTGCGCCGCGAGGCTGACCCCGAGCGGCTCACCGCTTCGGACGCGCTCGATGGAGTCTCCCACCGCATCCACGAGCACCTGGTTGCCGAGGGACCGTCGCGCGACGCCCAGGGCGCTGATGAGCGGCACGCCGGCCCCCAGCAGCGTGCCAAGCATGCGGCAGAAGCGCGCCATGGCATACTGCGCGATGAGTGGTCCGACGAGCGGCAGCCGCAACCAGAAGCGATCCGCTTCCCGGCGCCCCGCCTCCGTGCGGAGCCAGCGCCGCAGGAAATAGCCGCCCACGATCGCGGCGACGAGCAGGGGAAGGCCGGCTTGGCGCACGACGTGGCTCGCCCCGACGATGATCTGGGTGATCAGGGGCAGTTCCGCATTGAAGCCCTGGAAGACGAGCTGGAAGCGCGGGATGAAGAAGACGAGCAGGAAGATGATCACGGACACCGCGAGGACGACGAGCACCGCGGGGTAGACCATGGCGGCGGTGACCTTGGCCCGCAGTTCCTTCTCGCGGGCCTGGAAGTCGGCGATCTGGGCGAGCACCGCGTCGAGGAACCCGCCCGTCTCGCCCGCCTCGACCATCGCCACGTAGACCCGGGGGAACGTTTCGGGTGAGCGCGCCATTGCGGCCGACAGCGGCAATCCATCGACGACGTGAGCGTGCAGTTCCCGCCACTTCGCCTTCGCTGCCGGAGCGGTGGCCTCGCGTTGGAGGATGAGCAGGGCCCGGCTGAACGGGACGCCCGCGGCGAGCAGGCTCGAAAGCAGGCGGGTGAAGGCCTCCAGCATGGCGGGCGTGACCCGCGGGCGTCGGACGAACCAGCTGCCGTCCGCGGCGGTCGAAGGCTCGTTGCGCACTGCGCCGGCGGCACGATCCTCGATCCGGACCGGCCGCAGCCCGCGGGCCTCGATCTCGCGCAACGCTTGCGCGCGGCCGGGGGCCGTGAGCTGGCCTTCGATCAGCGCCCCGCCGGGCTCGATGGCTTTGTAGGCGAAGTC
>CAZEJZ010000159.1:0-6575 GCA_964512415.1 uncultured Opitutaceae bacterium | reverse complement strand
CGCATCACCGAATTTCGAGCCGGTGGCGGTCGAGCATGCGTCGGCGGCGGCCGCGCCGACGGAATTCCCGCCCGCGGCGGACTCGGAACGTGCGGCGGACGCCTCCCCGTCTTCTGCCTAATGGACCTCTCCGCGATCCGCTCCCAAATCGACGGCCTGGACCGACGCATCGTTGACCTGCTCAACGAGCGCCTCGCACTCGCGGCCGAGATCGGCAAGCTCAAGCGCAGTCAGGGCGGCCAGATCTACGTCGCGGAGCGCGAAGACGCGGTCCTCCGCAAGGTCTGCGAACTGAATGGCGGTCCGATCAAGGACGATGCGCTCAAGGCGATCTACCGCGAGATCATGTCGGCGGCGATCGCGCTTGAGAAGCCCCTGGTGATTTCGTACCTCGGACCCGAGGCGACGAACACGCATGCCGCCGCGATGAAGAAGTTCGGCGCGAGCGTGGAGTACCATGCGATGCCGACCATCGCGGACCTGTTCACCGCGGTCGAGAAGGGGGAGTCGGATTATGCGGTGATCCCGATCGAAAACTCGACCGAGGGCAGCGTGCGCGAGGCGCTCGATTGCTTCGTCGAGAGCGACCTCAAGATCGTCGCGCAGATCTATCTCGAAATCACCCACGCCCTGATTTCCGCGAGCCCGCTGGAGAAGATCGAGCGGGTGTGCTCAAAGGACCAGGCGCTGGCCCAGTGCCGCCACTGGCTGCAGCGTCACCTGCCCCACGCGCAGTTGGTGGACGCCCCGAGTACGTCGCGGGCGGTCCAGATCGCAAAGGACACGCCGGGCACGGCGGCGATCGCGAGCGACCTCGCCGCGCAGTTCTACGGCGTTCCGGTCCTGGCGCATAACATTCAGGACAAGGCCGACAACACGACCCGCTTCTTTGTGGTGGGCAAGCGTCCATCGGGGCCCGTCGGCAACGGACGCGACGTGAGCAGCTTCCTGATCTCGCTCGGTGACGAGGCGGCCGCGCATTCCGGGGCGCTGCTCAAGATGTTGATGCCCCTGGCGGAGCGTGGGATCAACCTGTCGAAGATCGAGTCGCGCCCGAGCAAGAAGCGTCCGTGGGACTATTATTTCTTCATTGATGTGACCGGGCACTACGATGACCCGTCGATGAAGCAGGCGCTTGGGGAGTTGAAGCAGTTCTGCCCGATGGTGAAATGGCTGGGCAGCTATCCGTCGGTCGCGTGAACGCGGGGGAAGGCGTGATGTCGGAACCTCGCCTGCGCATCGGATTCGTCGGAGCCGGGGACAACACGCGCACCCGGCACATCCCCGGCTTTCGGGCCCTCCCGAACGTCGACCTCACGGTCGTGGCCAACCGCACCCGCGAGTCCTCCGAGCGCGTCGCCCGCAGTCACGGGATTGCGCGCGTGGCGGCGGATTGGCGCGAGGTCGTGACGGCGCCCGACGTCGATGCGGTGTGCATCGGCACCTGGCCTTACCTGCACGCCGAGGTCACGCTGGCGGCGCTCCAGGCGGGCAAGCATGTTCTCACGGAGGCGCGCATGGCGGCCGACGTCGCGCAGGCGGAGGCGATGCTCGCCGAGTCGCGGCGCCACCCGCAGCTCGTGGCGCAGATCGTGCCGGCGCCGTTGTCGCTCCGGATGGACGGACTTGTCCGCGACCTCTTGACCGACGGTTCGCTTGGCGAGTTGCGGGAAGTCAGCGTGACGCACACGACGGGGCAGTTCTGCGCGGCGCAGACGCCCCGCTCCTGGCGGCAGGATCGCGGCTGGAGCGGCTGCAACACGCTCAGCCTCGGAATCTACTACGAGACCCTGCTGCGCTGGCTCGATCAGGATGCCACGGTGGTGGCGGCGGATGCAGCGGTTTACACGCCCCTCCGGCGGGACGTGGAGTCGGGTCAGGAGCGGCCGGTGGAAGCGCCCGACACCCTTACAGTCCTCGCCCGCTATCCGAAGGGTGCGCGGCTGGTGATGCACCTCAGCGCGATCGAGGGCGGACCCGGGCGGAACGACGTTCGCCTGAACGGAAGCCGGGCCTGCCTGCGGATCGATCTGGCGGCGGGCACGCTGACCCTGACCCCGCACGGGGAAGCGTCGCGTGATCTTGCGGTCCCCTCCCTGCCGGATGGCGGCTGGCGCGTGGAGGCGGACTTCGTGGACAGCATCCGCCGTGGATCTCCGGTACGTTTGACGGAGTTTGCGACGGGCGTCCGCTACATGCGCTTCACGGAAGCGGCGTGGCGGGCATGGCGCCCGGTTGCGCCTTGAAGCCCGGGTGGAGGGCAAAAAAAACGCAGCCCCGGGGGGCTGCGTTGGAAGAGGGGGCGGGGCGGAGCCTTAGACGACCGACACGAGGCGGTGGGCCTTGTCGAACGAGACCACGCCGTCCTTGAGGGCGAAGAGGGTCCAGTCGCGACCGACACCGACGTTCTGGCCGGCGTGCAGGCGGGAGCCGCACTGACGGACGAGGATGTTGCCGGCGACGACGGATTGACCGCCGAAGCGCTTCACGCCGCGACGCTTGGAATGGCTTTCGCGACCGTTGCTGGAAGTTCCCTGACCTTTCTTGTGAGCCATGACGAGGTTCTCCTTATCAGTTTAAGCTTTGATGGACTCGATCTTGATGACCGAAAGTTCCTGGCGGTGGCCCTGCTTGCGCTCATAGCCCTTCCGCTTCTTCTTCTTGAACACGACGACCTTCTTGCCGCGTTTGTTTTCGAGCACCTTAGCGGTGACCGAAGCACCGGCGAGACGGGGCGTGCCGACCTTGAAAGAGGCGCCTTCTCCAGCGGCCAGGACGTCGGTGATGGTGACCGTCGCACCCTTCTCCGTGTTCGGGAAGCGGTTTACGGTCAGAACATCGCCCTCCGCGACGACGAACTGCTGGCCTTGGGTTTTGATCGTGGCTTTCATAAAAGGAAACCGCGGAATAAGTGGTTTTTGCGTCCCGCTAGCAAGGACATATTTCGTGGAGGCTAGGGGGTGGGAGCGAGTCGTTGCTCATTTCGAGCCTTGGCGCGGCGATTCTCGGCTTCGATGGATGCATTTTGCATCTCAATTGCCTGATAGTAGTGTTGGCGGCGTTTGTAGTCGGGGGGAAGGATGCCGCGGGTGAGGAGGGTGCGTTCGGCCTCGAGTTCGAGTTCGCGCTGTTCGCGGAGCCGGGCGAGGCGAGCGGCCTCGCGTTCGGCGCGTTCCCGGCTGAGGCGTTCGCTCTCGGTGAGGCGGCGCAGCGCATCCTCGCGGGCGCGGGCGGCCTCAGCCGCTTCGCGCTCGCGCAGTTCGGCGAGTCGGCGGGCTTCACCGGAGGCGAGTTCCCGTTCGCGGGCGAGTCGCGTCTGGGTCTCGGCCGCCTCGCGGGCGGCGCTTTCCGCGGCCAGGCGGGCGGCTTCGGCGGCCGCCTGCTCGGCGCGGAGTCGGGCCAGTTCGATCTCGGCGCGTTCGGCGTCCTGTTGGGCCTTCAGTGCGCTCAGTCGGTGGGCCTCGGCCTCGCTGCGCGCCCGTCGCTTGGCCTCGGTCTCGCGTTCAAGCGCGGCGGCCTGTTCCTTGGCGGCGAGTCGCGCCGCCTGCTCGCGATCGGCTGCCCAGCGGTAGGCCCGGGAGCCGACGAAGACCAGCAGTGTGGCGCCGACGGCCAGCAGGATCAGGGAAGTGCGTTTCTTCATGCGGGTGGGCTCCGTGCATCCGACACGGACCCGGCGGCAAAGTGCCGTGGTGCGGTGGCCCAGGCAAGCGACGGCTCTCGGAAGCTGCGGCGTTGCGTCCTCAGCGGCGTTGCGGCCGATAGAACACGTAGTTCACGAGGAAGCTCAGGCCGAAGATGCCGCTCAGCGTGCGGATGTTCCGCATCGCGCCCATCACGCTGGTCAGGGAACTGGCGGAGGGTTCATGAACACGCAGCAGCCAGAACGCACCGATGCAGGCGACCACGGGCTGGACGATGAAGCAGACGTGGTAGACGTGCAGGGCGCTGTCGTCCCAGCGTGACAGGGCCCAGTTGAGCGACAGTCCCCCGATGATGGGCGCGACCGCCGCCACGAGCGAGGTCACGGAAAGGTAGACTCCGATCGCCAGATTCTTCGCCGCGACGGGAATCAACTTTAGCAGCAGGGTGAATTGTCCCAGAATGAAGCCCGCGCCGGTCATGCCGGACCAGATGTACACGCCGTAGAGCAGGCTGCTCCGCTCCGGAGTGAGAAAGCACCAGGAAACGTTGCCGGCCTGCCAGAGGAGGAGCGAGACCGTCATCACGGCCTTGTTGCCGTAGCGATCGAGGAGTTTGCCCCACGCCGGCAGGGACGCGGCGCCTCCCAGGGTCGAGAGCGTGAACAGGGTGCCCACGTCGAACGCCGTCAGCTTCAACTCCTCAAACATGAAGACGGGGTAGAACGGGCCGAAGCAGTTCGCCGCGAACGACCAGACGGCCCCGAAACTCACGAACGCGAGCAACGACTTCGACTGGCGGACGCGCGCGAGTTGCTCCCGCAGCGGCAGAGCCGCCGTCTGCGTGTGCGCAGCGAGATTGGCCGCCGGGGTCCGCCAGATCCATGCGACCGACACAAACCTCAGGCTTGCCGAGAACAGAATGATCACCTGGAACACCCGGATCGAGTAGTCCCAGTGCGCGAGCGACCATCCCGTCACGGCGAGAAAAATCAGGGTGGCTACGGAAAGCAGTTGATTCCTCTGGCCGAAGTATTTGCCCCGCAGTCGCGCCGGCACCCAACCTTGGATCCAAGCGTTCCATCCCACGCCGGCGAGGGAGGCCGCGAAACTCGAAACGAAGTACCAGCCCGCGAGCCAGCGGCCGACGATCACGGGGTCGTTCCTCGGCAGGAACTCCAGGATGACGATGAACGCCAGCCATGATGTCGCGTGCACCGAGACCGGAATGAACACATGCGCCTTCGGCGAGAGGTGGCGCGAAAGCCAGGGCGCGACGAAGACCTGAAGAAAGTTGCACAGGAACGGCAGCGACGCGATGACCCCGATCGTCGGCAGGGGCAGGTGCAGGGCCTTGGTGAAGAGCGCCGAGAGGAAGACGTTGACCGGCAGCGAGATCGTCACGAGCGGGGTCCCGACAAGCCCCTCGGCGGTGCAGAGCTTCAGGGAGCGGCGGAGCGCGGCTTGGGTCGTTTGGCGGTGATGCCGGGAGGAGGAGACCTTCACGGAGGTAAGCCGAGCAGTGTGCGGGCCGTTCCGCGGCAGGAGAAGCAAAAGCCGACCGGAGCGAAAATACGGTTGCTTTCCGCCGACCGGCCTCGGTCTCCGCCTAGGAAGCCATCCCGGTGCGAAGCGCGAGTGCCAGCACTCCGGGATCGAAGGTGGTGCGTTCGGTGTCGTGGCGGCTCAGATACACGGCTCCACCAAAGGGCGACCAGACTGCCGGATCCGTGGGTCCGAACGCCACGTGGGTGGGTGTCCCAACCGCCGCGGCGAGATGGCTGACGCCCGTGTCGTGCCCGGCGTACGCCGCTGCCCGGGCCAGCGCGGCGGCGAGGACGGACAGGGGCCAGCGCTCCGCGAGTTGGACTCTCGACGGGGCGAGTGAGCGCACGTGATCCGCGAGGGACGCTTCCGCTTCCCCGATCACGACCAGCACGGGCAGGGGAGCGAGTCGGCGAATGACTTCCCACCACAGGTCCGCCGACGCCGTCTTCGCCGCGGACCCGCTGCCCGGATGAATCGCCGCATACGGCCGGGACAGGAGAATCCGTCGGTCGGCCTCGGCTGCGGCGTCGACGGACAATGGGAGGGAAATAAAAGGGGTCGGGTAAGTTTTCCCGTCGGAAAGCAGTGGAGCGGCGTCCTCCAGCCACTGTCGCCAGATCGGCCCGCCGCGAGGCGTGGGGTCGATCGATCGGAACACCTGCCCCGGACGGACCGGAAAGTGCCGCGCGACGTCGCCCTCCGGGTCCGGCCATCCGAGGATGACAAGATCGAACTCGGCGAGCCAGCGCGCCAGCATCGGAGGCAGCGTCTCGCTTGCGTAGAGTCCCGCCCAGCGGGCTGCGTGCTGTGAGTGGGCCGCGTCGAGGATGAGGGCGTCGACGGCGAGTTGGGCCGCCGCGGCGTTGCCGACGAGTTCAATCCGCGCCGTCGGATACGCAGCCCGGAGGGCCCGGAGGAGCGGAAGCGTAAGGAGGAAGTCGCCCAACGCGCCGCCCCGCAGGACGAGGATCGACCTCATTGGCCCTGACGTGGCGGTGCCGCGCTTGCGGGCGTGCCGGGCGGCTTGGGGTCGATGCGATGCTCGACGAGCGTGAGCAGCGCGCTGCCGAAGTTCAGCTTGAGCTGCATCTGCACCGGCAGCCGAGGCTCGCGCTCGGAGACCCAGACCTTGATCTCTCCGCCTTTGCGGAAGACGCCGCGAGGCTCCTCCCGTTCCATCGACGGCACGAGCCGAAGTGTTTCCACCGAGCCGTCCGGCGTGCGGACGGTTTCCTTGGCGTCCGCGCGGAGGACGATCGGATAGAGGTCTCGACCGAAGTAAACAAGCGCCTCGCGCCGGTCGCCGATCTGGGCCTGCCACTCGCGCGTCTGGATCAGGGCCGAGATGAGGTCGATCGGGTCTCCTTTCGGCAGCGGGAATTCACG
>CAZEJZ010000158.1:0-6585 GCA_964512415.1 uncultured Opitutaceae bacterium | reverse complement strand
GTGGCCCCCTCCGCGAGGGTGGGCATCTCCGCGATGGTCATCGCGTCCTCCCCCACCCTCCCGCCCAGAAAGCGAAGCGTGATCGTCGGACCCTCCGGCCCCTTGAGGGTGCGCAGGACCCGGCATTCCACGTAGGTCCGAATCACCGAACCCTGCGGCGTCGTATCCCAACGACTCGACACGCGATCGACCTGCAAACGAACCACCTGCGATGCCGTTGCGACTAGCTCCTCAAAACTCGGCGGGATCACCGACAAGGCCTTGGCGGAAAGGATGATCCCCACGAATACACCCGCCAGCCGGACCGCGGTCCACAGGGAGCGAAGTCGAAGCGGCGGAAAACGAAACACGGGCCAAGACGCGGGCATGATTCCTTGATCGGACATCGGCGGCCTTTATTGGGCACAAAAAGGCCGTTCACCCGCACTTGCGCCGGATCAATCGTCTGTTCCGGAGGCGGCTTGCCGCCCGCAGATCAATCGGATGAGCTTTCGCCATGGACGGCCTTCCCGCGATCCGGAACTTTGATGTCCAGCTGCTCAACATCCCGCTGCTCAATCCTTTCGGGATTTCGGGTGGTTCGCAGAACTCGGCCGAGAATGTGCTCGTCCGCCTCGAGTTGACCGATGGCACCGTGGGTTATGGCGAAGCGGCTCCGCTCCCGCCGTACAACGGCGAAACGCAGGCCCAAGCCTTCGCGGTGCTGCAGGCGCTGCGCCCACGGATGGAGGGTCTCGCGCTGGGCGAGGACTGGCGATCGGCCGCGAGCGTGTTTCGCCGGCACGGGGGGGCGGGCTGCGGGTCGGCCCAGTGCGCCTTCGAAAGCGCGCTCCTCGATGCCTGGACGCGACGAACCGGGACGCCGCTCTGGCGGTTCTTCGGGGGAGCGGAGACGACGCTGGAAACCGACATGACCGTGACCACGGGCTCGCCCGCGGACGCGGCCGAGGCCGCCCGGGACATCCGGGAGCGCGGCATCCGCATGATCAAGGTGAAGGTCGGCGGCAAGGCCGGCCCCGCCCACGATCTCGCCCGCCTGCGGGCCATCCACGAGACTGCGCCCGACTCGCCGCTCATCCTCGACGGCAACGCCGGGGTCTCCCGCGCCGACGCAACCGAGTTGGTGCAAGGCCTGCGCGCCTGCGGCATCACGCCCGCCTTGCTCGAGCAGTGGCTCCCGCGCGACGACTTGGCCGGCGCCGCCGCGCTCCGCCGGGAAACGGGCTGGCTGGTGGCCGCCGATGAGAGCGTCTCGACCCCGGACGACGTCACGCGCCTGGTCGCCGCCGGTGCCGCGGACGTGGTGAACCTCAAGGTGATGAAGGCCGGGGTCGCTGCGGCGCTCGATACCGCGCTCGCCGCCCGCGCCGCCGGACTGGGGCTGATGATCGGCGGGAACGTGGAATCGATCCTGGCCATGACCGTTTCCGCGTGCCTCGCGACCGGGCTCGGCGGATTTCGCTTCGCCGATCTGGATACCCCGCTCTTCCTCGCCGAGAATCCCTTCATCGGAGGCTTCACGCTGCAGGGCGGCACGATTTCCGTTGCCGCCATCCCCGCCGGTCACGGCGTCGTTCCCCGGACCTGATCGACTTCACCGAATTGAATTCGTGCCGGGGAGCACTTCGGTGGCACTTCCCTCACTTCGCCCGACCCTTCATGCCCCAGAAAGAAATCACCTTCCTCGAAGGCCCGCGGTCCCGTTGGGCCGACCTCAAGTTCGTCCTCGAAATCGCTTGGGAATTCATCCGCGGCTTCCGCGCGCTGCACTTCACCGGCCCCTGCGTCGCGATCTTCGGCTCCGCCCGGTTCCGCGAGGACAGCCCCTACTACGCTGCCACGCGCCAGCTCGCCGCCCAGATCGCGCAGCTCGGCTTCACCATCATGACCGGCGGCGGCCCGGGGCTCATGGAAGCCGCCAACCGCGGCGCCAAGGACGTCGGCGGACGCTCCGTGGGCTGCAACATCGTCCTCCCCATGGAGCAGCAGCCCAACCCCTACTTGGATAAGTGGGTGAATATGCGGTACTTCTTCGTCCGCAAGACCCTGCTGATCAAGTACTCGTACGCGTTCGTGATCGTGCCGGGCGGCTTCGGGACGCTGGATGAGCTCTTCGAGGCCATGACGCTGATCCAGACCGGCAAGATTCAAGCCTTCCCCGTCATCATCTTCGACAAGGCCTTCCACGCCGAGCTCGCCGCCCACATCGAGCGGATGAGGAGGGAGAAGACGATTTCCGAGGAGGATCTCCGGCTCTTCCTGATCACCGACTCGGTGGATGAAGCCGTCGCGCTGATCCGCGAAACCATCGCGAAGCACGGGCTTCGGTACGAAGAGCGGAAGCCGAGCTGGATCCTCGGCGAGACGCGCTGAGCGCCGCCCGCGCGGACTGTCCGCCGCGCGATGCTGGGTTCTGCGCTGGCGTGCGGCAGGGGTGCGCTCCATGGTCGCGGCATGACCACCGTCACCGTGCCGCCGCTCCCTTCGCGCACCTCGCCGACGCTGAAGCTGATGGCGATCGCGGCGATCGTTCTGCTGCTGCAGATCCCGCTGCTGTTCGTCAACGCGATCCGTGTCGAGCGGTTCCGCCTCCAGAAGGAGGCCAACGCCACGCTCTCCGCCGAACGCATCGAGCAGATCCCCGCCGTGCAGGGGCACCGCATGGTCGAGCGTTCGCTGAAGTACGGCGTCCTCGTGATGGCGCTGGTGTTCTCGGCGTTCTTCCTCTTCGAGATCCTGCAGGGGCTGCGCCTCCACGTCGTGCATTACGCGCTGGTGGGGGCCGCACTCTGCCTCTTCTACCTCGCGCTGCTCGCGCTGGGGGAAATCCTCTCTCCCCCCGCGGCGTACATCGGTGCCGCCGGGGCCTCGACGCTGATGATCTGCCTCTACTCGAGCGCCATCCTCCGCAGTCGCCCCCGCGCCCTCGTGATCGGCGCCCTGCAGGTCGGCGTCCACACGGTCCTCTTCATGATCCTGCAGATGGAGAAGTACGCGTTGCTGGCCGGGACGGCCTCCCTCTTCGCCGTGCTCGGAACGATCATGTACCTCACCCGCGGGATCGACTGGAGCCGGGCTGGCCAACCGACACCGACGGCGGGCGCCTGAGCCAGCGACCGGGCGGCCTCGGTGCCTCTCCGACCCTCGCCGTCGTCGCGAGCTTGAGCGGATCGGCACTGCGCCGCACCTCCCTCCCGGCGCCCGCGGCATGACCCCGTGGCGCTTGCGCCCGTGCGGACGTTGTGACCACGATGCCGCCATGACGCTCTACCCCCTGCTGCCCCGCCGCCTCAACGCGGTCCTCGCCCTCGCCGGACTCGCCCTCTCCCTGATCGTGCTCACGCCCGTGCTGCACGCGGCGGCCGCCGATGAGGTCCTCGCCGCCGAGAACGCCCGTGCCGATGCCCTCGTCCGCGCCGACTACGACGCGGTGGAACGCCTGCTCGCCGACGACCTCACCTACACCCACTCGACGGCGGCGCTCGATACGAAAGCCGCATTTCTGGAATCGCTTCGCTCCGGTCGCCTCCGCTACCAGCAGATCCAGCACGAGGAGCCCAAGGTGCGGGTGTATGGTGACATCGCCATCATCAACAGCACCGTGCGCATCCTGGCCGTCAATCGCGGTCAGGAAAACCGCAACCACCTCCGCGTCACGATCGTCTACGCGAAGCGCGACGGCCGCTGGCAGATGGTGGCGTGGCAGTCGACGCGGATGCCGCCGAGCTGACGCGCTGCCGCTAGACTCCGGCTCGCTCGACCGGCCGGATTCCCACTTCGAGGCCGACCACGGTCAGCGTCTGCGGTCCGCCGTTCTCCACCACGATTTCGTTCCATCCCTCGCGAATCAGCGCGAGAGGGAAGCGCACGTTGTACGCGACGTGCTCCGCCACGTGATGCGTGAGCGAGCCGCAGGGGAAAAGCGGGCGGTCCGTCCGCTCCGTCGCCAGCCGCGGCCAACTGGCGTTGAATGAGACCGGCAGCGCTCCCACCGTCTCATCCGCGCGCAACACCACCTGAATCACGACTTCCAGCGCGGCACCGGGCGGCTCTGAGCACATCGGCAATCGAAACGGATGGTAGGCAGCCGCCGGCAACGCGAGGGGAAGCTGCGGGGGCACCTCGAACGGAATGTGCGTCAGGACGTTCGCCGCGCGCGAAAGGACATAATGCTTGGGCTGGCCGCGCAGGGTCTCGATGCGGTGCAGGTCGCGCAAGGCGGCGTAGTCCGAGATCAGACCCGGAATCTGCGCCTGATCGGTCGTGTAGAAGTTGAACCACTCCAGCGCGTCCGCTCCAAGGGCCAGCTTGCCGGCGGCATTCGCACGGAGCATCTCGCGACTGGAGGTGATTCGACGGATCTGCTGCACGACGGCGCCATCCGCGGAACGCGTCGGCATAACATTCGCCCCTGCTTCCAAACCGCCGTAGATGACGGTCTCGTCGCCGATCCGGCGTCGGAGGTCATCATGGGGCATTTCCCACGAGGTGCACCAGAAGCCGGAAACGGCGATCCAGTCGACCACCCCTTCGCGACAGAGGGCCTCCACGTCGAGCCCGATGCTCCGCAGGGTCTCAAAACGTCCGGGAATACGCAGACCGAAAGGATACGGGCGTCCCGTGTGCCTAGATCGGGCGTCGACGAGGGCGCGGATCTCGCGAATCCAGGCCGTCATCGTCGCGACCGTCTCGGCGCTCGCCTCCGGTTCGCAGCACATGGGATTGCGCAGCCAATCCAGCTCCAATCCTTCGAAGTCATAGTCCTCGACGACCTCGCGGATCTGGACAAAAAGGGCCTCGCGAACTTCGGCCTGCTCGAAATTGAGCCCCTCGCGATAGAGCGGATTCCGCATCGTCGGGGAATACGCGGAGCGCTTCAGTCGCAACTCGGGCCGGGCCAGCAAGGGGTGATTGAAGAAACTTCCCGCGGGGTTGGCCCAGCCGTGGAAATCGTTCATGCGGATACTCACCCACGGCGCGACTCCACTCGCCCGGCAGGCTTTCGCCGTCTCCGCCAACCAGTCCACGCCGGCGTCGATGAGGTCCTGGTAGAGACCGAAGAACGCCTCGAAGCGATCGAGGAAGTCTTCCACGTCCTCCGGCTTCGTCACCCCCGCGCTGCTCGCGTGCCCGCGGAAGAACTCCCGATCGCCCCGGCGATAGCCATCCAGAATCGAGGGGATCTTGCGGCTCGGGTACCAGGCGCGGGACGCGTTCGCGTTGATCACGAAGGTGTCGACGCCCGATTCCGCCAGGAGGGCGACGTAGCGGTGAATCGCCTTCGCCTGAAAGGGTCCGCCGACCGCGAGGCGTAACCGTCCGCTCCGGCCCTGACCCTCCTTGAGGGCGAAATCCTCGGGCTGCCACTTCTCGGGATTATAGAAGAAGGTGCAGGTATCGCCGTTGAAGAGATTTCGATGCCGTGAACGCAGGCGCTCCCGCGATGCCGCCCGGGGATCGGCGGATGCCGCGCGCACGGACGCGGCCGCCGCCACCGAAGAGCCGATCAGCGGAGTCAGTGCGGCACCCGCGGCTGCGGACAGAAGGAAAGATCGACGATTGGAGGACACGGGGGAGGAGCGGCGGAAGCGGCAGAGTTGGGGCGACGGGCGCCGCTGACTCGGTCAGCGCAATTCGAGGATCGACGCCGCGATGTGACGTCGACCGTTCTCGCGGTTGAAGTAATAGACGACGATCACACGGTTATCGTCGATCATCGCGGACCACGGGTAGCCGAGGTCGGTCGTGCCACCGTCGTCCCGGAGGACCATCTCCGGCGCGGTTGCGAAATCCGTGCATTCCGCATTGAGCACCCGGGCGCGAATTCCGTAGGGCTTGTGCCGGTAACCGTAGGTAAGCAGGACCCGGTTGTCGGGGAGCCGCAGCGCGTGGAGCGGATGGCCTTTGAAACCCATCGGCTGCCAGGGCTGGAACGTCTTCCCGCCGTCGGTGGAACGAGCGATGCAAGCTTGGTCTCCGATGTCTTCGGTCCGCAGGAAGGCGAGCAAGTCGCCCTTCGGCGTCTCATACATCGAGGTCTCGTTGAAGGAGGCCTTCGCATCCTCGGCGATCGGCGCGCTGTAGATCCAAGTCTGACCGCGGTCCGACGACGTGAGGAGATGGACCGACGTGCGACGCGGGCTAATCTGATGGTTGGCCGCGACGGCCCAGAAAAGTCGACCATCGCGACCCTCGATCGCCGCACCCCGATTGTACGCGGGCAGGGGGTCGCCGAAAGGACTGAGATACTTCTCTTGCGGAATCGCCAGCGGGGAGAATGGTCCTTTCCAAGAGGCTCCCCCGTCGGAGGAGCGAACGATGTAGCCACCGCTGAAGAACGATCCCGGATAGTTCTGGAAGACGGGCGGCTTGAGATTGGGAATGCCGTCCGGCCGCACGAACGTCCACAAGTAGGAAAGACACAGCAGATCGCCGTCGGTCAACTGCAGCAAACAGGGATCCTGAGACCCTCCAAGAGGATGGGCGTACAGCAGCTCAGGAGTTGGGCTCCAAGTCTTGGCCCCATCGCGCGAGCGCATCGCCACGAGATAGCTATTGGGGTCGACATGGTTGTTGGACTTTTCA
>CAZEJZ010000157.1:0-6613 GCA_964512415.1 uncultured Opitutaceae bacterium | reverse complement strand
CAGCAGCGCACCGCCCTCGCCGCGAAGATCGCCGCAACCGAGGCCCAGCTCAACGCGATCAAGGGCCGAACACCCGAACGCCGCAGCCAGAAGGCCGCCACCCTCCGGGTCAGCGCCTCCCGCGCCGGAACGCTCGACTTGAGCGTGTCCTACACCACGCCCGGCGCGTCCTGGAGCGCCGCCTACGACGCCCGTCTCCGCGCCGAGACCCGCGCCATCGATGTCACGTACTACGGCGTCATCCGCAACGGCACCGGTGAAGACTGGAGTGGCGTCGCCCTGACGCTGTCCACCGCCCGCCCGGCTCTCGGCGGCGGCGCGCCGACGCTGAGTCCGTGGATCGTTGAGCCCGTGCGTCCCATGCCGATGGCCTACCTCTCGCAGAACGTCGCCAGCAGCGAATTCAAGGCGATGCGCCGCGCCGCCAGCGCCGTGCCCGAGGCGCCCGCCGCGGCCGGTTCGGCCGCCGCGGAATCCGACGCCGCCGTCGCCGAGGCGTCCGTCCAGACCGGGCTCTCCAGCGCGACGTTCCGCATCGAGGCTCCCCTCACCCTGCCGAGCGACCGGAGTGCCCAGAAGGTCGTCATCACCACGCTGAACTGCCCCGCCGAGCTGCGCTACGAGACCGCCCCCAAGCTGACTGAGGCCGCCTACCTGAGCGCCTCCAGCACCAACCGCAGCGACTTTCCGTGGCTCGCCGGCCCGGTCAACGCGTTCCTCGGCGACACGTTCATCGCCACCAGCGCGCTGCGCGCCGTGATGCCGGGCGAGTCCTTCGCCCTGTCGCTGGGCGTCGACGACGGCATCGCCGTCAAGCGGCGCATCGTGAAGCGCTTCACGGAGGAGACCGGCCTGACCAGCAGCGGGCGGCGGGTCACGCACGAGTACCTCGTCACGCTGACCAACAACAAGAAGACGCCGGAGCGCATCGTGCTCCGAGAGCCGACTCCGGTTTCCCGCGACGAAAAGATCGTGGTCAAGGTGATCACGCCGGCGGAGCGGGACCTCGGCTCCGCCACCGTCCCGAAGGAGATTTCACGCGAGGCCGATGGGATCCTTGCCTGGCGGATTGATCTGAAGCCGGGTGAGAAGCGCGAGGTGCCGATCAAGCTCACGATCGAGCACCCGGCGGACCTGAGCGTCACCGGGCTGGACTGACCGCCCCGGCGCGGAGCCCGGGTCCGACCTCGCTCCAGAAGCTGAAGAATCCCTTGCGCGCCGCCGGGAAGTGCCGGCGGTCCCATGGCCGTCGCAGCCAGATGACGGACACCCCGTCCGGCGCGAGGGCGCGCTCGATCTGATCCGCGACGTCCCGCCACGGACCGACCGTCGGACGGATCGCCACGACGGTGCCGATCCGTTCCGTCCGCACCCACTCGCGCGCCGCCGCGCCGACCCCATCCTCGATCCGGCCGGCGCGCACCGCCGCATCCCAGCGGGCCGCCCCGCGCGCCGCCCCGTCCGCCAGCGCCGCCTGCGAGAAGTGCGTCACCGCCTCGCTCCAACCCATCGCCTGATCCACCGATGCGGGCCACGCCGCCCAGATGCTCTCCGGATTCAGGCCGCCCAGATCGACGTGCTCCACCGAGAGATCATCCGGATGCAGCCAGAGGCCGATCCGGCCGGGAGGGGGCGCGCGGTCGGCGGCGCGCACCGCGGACGGGTCCGGTGGCGGAGAGGGGGTCCACAATGGCTCCAGCGACGGGGGCGACGATTCCGTCAGCGGCACCGCCGCCGCGGCGATCCGGCCGGAGGGATCGTATCTGCCTTCCGAATACTCGCGGATGTTGTCCGCGCGGGCGAGGTAGGTCTTGCCGGCGGTGTGAAGTCCGGCGACCCAGCGCCACGACAGCGTGTTCGAGGCGGGGTCGCCGTCGAGCAGGTGGCGGAGGAAGAAGTCGGCGCCAAGTTCCCACGGCAGGCGCAGCGTGAAGATCCAGATGCTCGCGAACCACATGCGGGCATGGTTGTGGAGCCAGCCGGTCGTCACGAGTTGCCGCGCCCAGTCGTCGAAGCCCGGGATCCCGGTGCTCCCGCTGATCGCACGCTCGTAACCGTCCGGAGGGGGTGCGGCGCGAAGCCGGGAGAGCGACGCGCGGTAGCGGGTCCACGCGTCCGGATGCTGCTCGAGCCAGCCTTTCCAGTACGTCCGCCAGCAGACCTCCTGCACGAACTTCTCCGCCTCGACCCACGGGAAGCGGCGCAGCACCGCGGTGCAAACTTCCTCCTCGCTGATCAGGCGGCGCTGGAGCCACGGGGAGAGGCCCGAGACGGTGGGCCGGTGCGGCCGGTCATAGCCCCGCTCCCCGGCGTAGGCGGGCACCCGCGGCAGGAATTCGTCGAGGCGGTTCAAGCCCGCCTGGCGGGTCGGCAGGGGAGGAGCCATGGGGAACGATACCGACATCGCGCCAAGACGCCATGAGCGGCGCACGTTTCCGACGCCGACACCGGGCTCAGGGTTCCGCGAAATCCTGCCTCCAAGGCGGACGTGGTCCACGCTCCCCTGTCGCCACTGCGGGCTGTACCCGGGGACGAGCCGGTGGTGCCACGCGACGCGTTCGGAGGCACGAACCCGGAGGTCAGGGCTCTCCGAACGCTGCGCGGTAGAACTGCCAGTGGCGATCGCCGAGCGCCCGCAGCGTTTGCATGGGATTGTGCTTCACGCCCTCGAGAACAATCCACTCGTGGGGAATGCCGAGGCGCTGCAGGTCGGCGTGGAACGCGGCGTTGTTCGCGTACGTCTCATCGGCTGTTCCGATCACGACGCGGACCCGCGTGCCCTCCGCGATGCGCTTCGCATGGAGCGTTGCCATCTCCCGCGGGCTCACGCGGCGAAAGTAGTCCGGATCTCCACCGTAGACCCGCTCGAGAAGGTCCTCGGCACGGGCTTGGCTCGCTCGGGGCGCATCCGCCCGCAGGTCCGGTTGCAGCGGTCCGGCTCCCATCAGCGAGACCGCCCCGAACAACTCGGGAAACTTGAATCCGAGTCGCGCCGCGCCATAGCCGCCCATGCTGAAGCCGTCGATCAGCCGGCCCTCGCGCGTGGCGATCGTCCGATAGGTGGCGTCGAGGTGCGGGATCAGCTCCGTGACGATGACCGTCTCGAGCGGCACCGATCCATCCTTCCAGTCCACATACATGCCGAAGTTCATGCCATTGACGAAGACGACGAGACACGGCGGCAACCGTCCCGCCGCGATCGCCTCGTCGACCTGCCGCGCCATCGGCTCGATGCCGGGCAAGCCACCGCCGGAGCCGTGCAGCCAATAGACGACCGGAAAGCGGCGCGCGGCGTCGGTGTCATACGCCGCCGGGACGTAGAGGTGGTAGCTGACGGGTCCGCCCGCTGCGGTGCTCGGGAAGGTCTGCTGCGTGACCCGCGGCGCCGTGACCGCGCGCGTCACCCAATCGACGCGCGCATCCGCCGCGCCGGCGAAGGCCAGCGAAGCCACACTCCCCGCGCCCACGACCATGAGCACGAGATGAAGAAGCCGGTGTAGCGTTACCATAGAGTGCCCAGCCAGCGGTCGACGATCGCCGTACCCGGGTAGGCAGGATCGCCGAGCCTCACGTTGACTTCCAGGTGCCCCGACAATCCCCGACCCGGCAGGCCTCGCACCTCGGCGGCCGCGCCGGCGGCGCGCAAGGCCTCGCCGAGCGCCTGCGATTGCCGCGCGGAATCAGGGCGCTCCACGTGCAGGATCAGGAAGGATCGCGCATTCGGTGCCGGAGCGTGCGAGAGCGGCGACAGGGCCCGCTGCCGCGCTGGTTCCGTGCCGAAGGCCTCACGGTACGTGCGTCGCAGCCGGGGCCCGGCGTCCTTCAGCTGAGCGGCGACATCGTAGCCCGCACCATCCAGCAGGACGATCCCCGCCAGATCACTGAGCCGAAGTCCCGCGGTTTCAAGGTACCGGCCATCCGTGCCCACCAGCGCGGCCAAGTGCGCCCCGGCGCTGTGGCCCATGAGCACGACCCGCTTCCGGTCGAAGCCGAGCGAGGCGGCGCGCTCCAGCAGAAACTTCAGCGCCATGGCGACGTCCTGTGCCTGCGTCTCGACGTTCACCGCCGGGACCAAGCGATAGTTCAGCGAGGCGAACGCATAGCCGGTGGACAGGTAGTGGGGCACCTGCTGCGAGCGCTGCGTGCCCCGCTTGTCGCCATCCTGCCAGCCGCCGCCGTGGACAAAGACGATGAGCGGCGCACCGCTCGTGCCGCCCCGCGCGCGCCAAAAGTCCAGCGCCTGCAAGGGCTCCGTGCCATAGGCCAGCGTCTCGGGAGGACCGGGCCGACGGCCGTCCTCCGCTCCCGCGAGCCCTGCGCCGCATAGGGACATCACCACCATCGTGAGGCTCAGCATCACCGCCGACCGGGCTCCCATCGGCCGCAGTACGCGACGACGCTCCAAGGTGAGGCAGAGCAAGGCGGGCGAATTTCCGATTGAGGTCATTGCCGGCAACTTCATTCGATAAGTGACGCGCTCCACCGCTCCGCGGTTTCGGGAAAATTGCGTCTGCGGGAGGGCGCTCGATTGGATTGCATGTCCCCGCCGCAGCGTCGCACTCTTCTCCGTGCTCGCTCCTTCGGAAAATTACGAAGCTCTTCCGCCTCGTTGAGCGTCACGCTTTTTTCCATCACTGCCTTCCTCGGCCCCCTCGACCCCTCTCTTCCTGCCATCATGCCCACTCCGTTCCTTCCCCAACCTCGCTTCTGGATCGTCGGCTCCCTGCTCGCGATTCTAGGTTGCCTCGTTTCGACGAGCACGGCCGCAGCCGACAACCCGCCGGCCAAGAACACGTTGCTCGACCGCTGGGAGCTCACCCTGCCCAACGGGGCCGCCGGGTGGCTCGAACTGAAGCGCGAGGACGGCTGGATCGATGGATCGATCCTCTGGGGCGGCGGCAGTGTCGTCCCGCTGTCGAGCGTCGTGATCGAAGGCGACACCGCCACGCTCACGCGGCTGCGCGAGGTCGAACGCAAGGATCCCTCCGGCAGGGTGATGCGCAAGCAGCAGTTCACCGAGGTGATCACCGCCCAAACCAAGGGCGATGTCCTGCACCTGACGCGCACCACCCCTCGGATCGATGGCTCGGGGTACGACCGCGCCGACTTCAGCGGTCGCCGCACGCCGCCGCTGCCGCCGCGGCCCGACTTGTCCCGCGTGCGCTTCGGCGAGCCGATCGCGTTGCTCAACGGCCGCGATCTCGCCGGTTGGCGAGTCCTCGAGGCGGGCGCCGCCAACGGCTGGACCTTCCGCGACGGCATGCTCCTCAACGTCACCGAGGAGCCCGCCCCGGGCCAGCCAAAGCGCCGCTACGGCAACCTGCGCACCGACCGCGAATTCCAAGACTTCCGGCTGACCGCCGAGGTGCGCGTACCGCCCGGCGGAAACAGCGGCGTGTACCTGCGCGGCATCTACGAGATCCAAGTCTTCGATTCGTACGGCAAGCCGCTCGACTCTCACAACATGGGCGCCGTCTACAGCCGCGTCACGCCAACCGTTTCCGCGGAGAAGCCGGCCGGCGAATGGCAGACCTTGGACATGACCCTCGTCGATCGTCACATCACCGTGATCCTCAACGGCCAGCGGATCATCGACAACCAGCCCGTCCCCGGCTGCACGGGCGGCGCGATGTGGTCGGACCCGACCCGCGCCGGTCCGATCTACCTGCAGGGCGACCACGGCGGCATCGCCTACCGGAACTTCGTCCTGCGGCCGGTGGTGAAGTAGCCGGCGGCGAGGGTCTCGCGCTCATTCTCCTGCGACCGGAAACCTCCGGGGCACCGCAGGCGTCTTGAACGTAGCTGCTTTCGCCGTGCACGGACCCTCGACCACCTCTGCCCCCCCACCAACGCCGGACCACCCGTGCACGGGCGTGTCGCAGGCATGGGCGGACCGGTTTCTCACGCGGCGCCAGTTCCTGAGCCGGACGGGCATGGGTCTGGGCGCGCTGGGCCTCGCCACACTGCTGGATTCCGGCGCCCAAGCCGCCCCCGGCGTCACCGGCCATCCGCTGTCCCCGCGGGCCCCGCACTTTCCGGCAAAGGCGCGGGCGGTGATCCAGATCTTCGCCCAAGGCGCGCCGTCGCACCTCGACACCTGGGACCCCAAGCCCGCGCTGAAGCGCTTCGACGGCCGCTCCATCGGCAAGGACGGCGGCGTGGCGATGGGCTCGCCCTTCACCTTCCAGCGTTACGGGAAGTCGGGCATCGAGGTCAGCGAGCTCTTCGCGAAAACCGCGGCGCACGTCGATGACCTGGCGGTGATCCGCTCGATGTACACCGACATCCCGGCGCACGATGTCGCCACGGTGTTCATGAACACCGGTTCTCTCCGCATCACCAAGCCGAGCCTCGGGTCGTGGACCGTCTACGGGCTCGGCACGGAGAACCAGAATCTGCCGGGCTTCATCTCGCTGCGCGGCAGCCGGCTGCCCGCTGGCGGCGCGGGTTCCTACGGCGCCGCATTCCTGCCCGGTCTCTATCAGGGCACGAGCATCAACACGACCGCGGCCACGGTGCAGCAGATGATCCAGAACATCCGCAACAGCTACGCGTCGAAGGCGGAGCAGCGGCGTCAGCTCGATCTCGTGCACTCGCTCAACGAGCTGCACGC
>CAZEJZ010000156.1:0-6615 GCA_964512415.1 uncultured Opitutaceae bacterium | reverse complement strand
CAGGTGTTTGACCTGCGGACCGATCCCCTGGAGATGCGGAATCTGGCCCTGGATCCCGAGGCGGCTTCGCTGTCGGAGGACCTGCGGCGACGGCTGGCGGCGGCCGTGCAGCGGGTGCGGGCGGAGGGCGGGCGATGAGCGGTGGTCCGGCGGCGCCGGGGACTGCATCGAAGGACCATCCTCCGGCTGGTCGGCCCCTGCGCCAGCGCACGTGGTCGGTCGGCACGCTGACCTACTCGTTCGGCGCGCTGGTGATGCTCTTCTTCTGGCTGCTGCTCGGAGATTTCAGCTACATGCTCCGGGAGCGGTCGGCGATCCCGGTCACGCAGCTCATGCTGAAGAAGTATGAGGCGTCCGACTTGCTGAATGGGATCTTCACGCTGACGATTCCCTGGGCGGTGATCCTGGTGGTGGGACCGCTGGTCAGCTACTGGAGCGACCGCCATCGCGGCCCGCGCGGCCGACGCGTCCCATTTCTGCTTTATCCAGCGCCGTTCGTCACGCTGTCGATGGTGGGATTAGCCTACAGTCCGCCGCTCGGGGCATGGCTGCATGCATGGATGGGCGGGTCGCCGGGCACCGTGAACCAGACGATCGTCCTCGTGATGGCGTTGTTCTGGACGATCTTCGAGATCGGCGTCGTGGTCTCCAACGCCGTCTTCAACGGACTCATCAATGACGTCGTGCCGCGCGAGATGCTCGGCCGTTTTTATGGGATGTTCCGAGCGGTGAGCCTCGGTGCAGGCATCCTTTTCAACTACGGGCTGATTGGCCATGCCGACACCCACTACACGCCGATTCTGGCGGCGGTGGGCATTGTTTACGGCGTCGGATTCTCGCTCATGTGCCTGCGCGTGAAGGAAGGCGACTACCCCGCGCCGCCGCCGGCACGGCAGGGCAATCTGGCGGTGAACCTCTTCCGGGATTACTGGAAGGAGTGCTTCGCGCGGCCCTATTACCTTTTGGTGTTCGTCTTTCTCGGACTGGCGAATCTGAGCTTCATCCCCGTGAACGCCTTCAGCATCCGTGCCGCCAAGGCCTACAGCATGAGCATGGATTCCTACGGCCTCTTCCTCGTGGTCACGTACTGCATCTCGTTCTTTGCGGCCTTCCCCCTTGGCTGGTTGGCCGATCGGATCCATCCGATCCGGGTCGGCATCGGGGTGATGGCGGTGTACACGATCGTTGCGCTGGGAGGTTACTTCTTCGTTCACGATGCGCGTTCCTTCGGCGTGGTGCTGCTGGTTCACGGCGTGATTTCCGGCGCCTTCATGACCGGTGCGGCGGCGTTGCCGCAGATGCTCTTCCCGAACTCGAAATTCGCGCAGTTCGCCGCGGCCGCAGGCTTCCTGGCCGCGGGCCTGAACATGTCGTTGGGCCCGATGCTCGGGTTGAGTCTCGATCTGATGGGCAATGACTACCGCCTCACGTTCCTATGGGCTGGGTCGATCTCCCTCATCTCGGTCCTCTTTGGCCTGATCGTCTACGTGCGCTGGCAGCGTCTCGGCGGCCAGACGCGCTACATCGCTCCGGAGTAAGGGGAAGGTGATCCCGTGGAGCTCGTGATCGGCCTCGTTGTTCACGTCGGCCTCCTTCTCGCGATCTGCTGGTGGAAGGGTGAGCCGCCGCGCTGGCGCTGGGGCGGCGAGTGATGTGGATTTCGCGTTGCCTCGCCGGGGCGAGTGCCGCAGCACGGAGGGGCTCCTTTGCCATGAACACACCCCTCGTCTCGCTGTGCCTTCGGCCCTCGCTTTGGATCGCCCTCGTCACCTGCTTGCTGGCTGCCTCGCTCACTTCGGCGTTCGCGGCATCGTCCGCTTCGTCGGGTGCGGTGCGGGGCCGCGTCTTCATTGATCGCATGAGTGCGCCATGGCAGTCGCAGCAGGTGCAGGAGGCCTGTGTCCTTCCGAATCCAAAGGATCCGGAGAAGCTGATCATGTTCTACTCCGGCGTCCCGGCATCGAACCGCCGCACCTGCTTCATCGGCAAGGCGTGGGCGTTGAAGTCGGATCCCTTCACGTGGCATCAGGACCCGGCAAACCCGGTCTTCCTCCCGGCGGGCGGGGAAGCGTGGGACAGCAACAGCATCCGACTGGACGCGGTGCTCTACATCCCGGAGGAGGATGCGTACTATATTTACTATTCGGGCTCGCGCTCGATCGTGCAGGACCAGATCGGCCTCGCGATCTGTCCGGCGGGACCGGATGGCTACTCGGGCGTGAGTCCCGCGACGATCCGCCGCTGGGGTACCGTGCCGGTGCTGGCGCCCGAGCCGTCGGCGCCCTTCCATGAAGTCATGGCGTCGCAGGCGGCGATCCTGCGCGAGTGGAATGCGGACACCAAGCGCTGGGACTGGACCATGTACTATTCGTACCGCGGCAAGGACGGCGTATTGCCCGGGCTGCGGCTCGCGACCTCGCACGACGGCAAGACCTGGACGCGACAGTTCAACGCGGACGATCCGCGCGGCATGGGGCAGATCTTCCCCTCGATCCCGAACGCATACTACGAGTGGCATCAGGTGTTCAAGGTGGACGACACCTACGTGCTTTCGATCGAGCTCGGCATTGAGAAAGGCCAGCGCTGGCGGACGGCTTTGGCGGTGAGCAAGTCGCCGCGGACCGGTTGGAAGCCGCTGCCGCCGGACACAGTCTTGCAGACCCAATGGACCGGCCTGTACCGCGATGACGCGATGTACCACGTGGCGACCCCCGCATTCTATCGCATCGACGGCCGCTGGTATCTCTACGCTCAGGCCTGCCCGCTCCCGAAGAACCGCAACTACATCGATGGGGCGTGGGACCTGTGGGTGATCGAATGTGACCGACGCATCCCCACGCTGCCGGGCTATGCCGACGTCTGGGTGCCGGGCGTACCGGATTCGGCGCGTTGACCGAGAGGGCGCGCGCGGCCCCGGTAAGGGACGCGCGCGCGGAGTCGGCGTTCAGGCCGCAGCGGGTGGGGTGGCGGCGGGCAGGGTCGGTTGGAAGACCCAGCCCGGCTCGGCCTGCTGGCGCCGCACGATCGCGGCGATTTCGCGCCAGACCGCGGCGATTCCGTGCGGCGTGGGCGGGAGGTCATTGCGAATCAGGCGGTGCAACTTCCCAAGCCGGTAGCAGGGCACAGCTGCGTACATGTGGTGCTCGGTGTGGAAGTTCATGTGCCAGTAGATGAACTGCACGAACGGATTGAGCGTGAACGTCCGGCAGCACAGGCGGAAGTCGGTGTTATGCGACGGCAGCGCGATGTGCTGCGTGTTGTTGCAGAGCAGGAACAGGCCGTTGCCGAAGAACGGCCCCGCGCTGACGAGCACGGGTACGATCCACCAGCCCTTGATCAGGGAAACGACCAAGATCGCGAGGTGTCCGGCGAGGACCACGCGTGCCCAGAGGATCGCCGGGCGGGCGATCGCGGGTTGGTCGGCGGGGAAGAGCGTGTGCTCCCACGTGCCCTCGAAGCGGCCGCGGGCGAGCCGCACCATCTTGCGAATCGCGTAGACGAAGAATCCATAGTGGAAGATGCAGCCCTTGAAGAAATCCCGCGCCGTGAAGCGGATCGGCAGCGGGTTCTCGTCGTCGTCTGGCGGGTGCAGGGTGTAGCGGTGGTGCCGCACGTGGCTGACCTCGAAGAGCTCGTGATTGATCCAGCCGAGGAACGCGAGCAGCCGGCAGAACCAGCGATTGAGCCAGGCCGAGCGGAACACGGTGTTGTGGCCGAGTTCGTGGACTCCGTTGATCAGGAAGGCGGCCACCACCCCGTAGAGAAAGACTCCGAGAGCAGCCCAGCCCCAGGCGTGCGCGAGCCCGGCCCGCACCGCGAGGACGGCCGGTACGGCCAGGATGGCGAGGTAGCCGAGGGTCTGCGCCGCGCCGCGCAGGTCGCTGCGCACATGCAGCGATTTCATCGCCCCGGGCGGCAGCGGCGTGCGGTACCACTCGATCCCCTTCGGCCGGCGCGCCTCCTCCGTAAAGGAGCGCAGCGGTGGCTCCGTCGTGAGCCGCGGATCAGGCAGGTCGGGTGCGGGGGAACTCATGGGGATACTGTAGCACAGCTCGGAGTGTTTGACTTTCCTCAACGGTGCACGATACGAAATCGAACATGGCGCATGCGGACTGGAGGCACCATCCCAAGCTGATCCTCCCTTTGGACGTGCCCGGGATGCCCGGGATGCTCCAGCTTGGGCGCTACAACCAGACGGTCGCGCACGCGGCGCTCGATGATCACCGACACGACGGTGCGATTGAGATCTGCCTTCTCGTCCGCGGTCGCCAGACGTACGTGGTCGACGGCCGGGCCTATGAGCTGAAGGGGGGAGACGTATTCCTGACGCATCCCGGTGAGGTGCACAGCACGGGCTCGCGGCCGCAGGAGAAGGGGGTGCTGTACTGGTTGATCCTCGGCCTGCCGAAGCGGGGCAGGGGCCTGCCCGGGCCGGGAGGGACCGCCCTGGCGAATGCCTTGCGGGGCCTGCCGCGGCGGCATTTTCCGGGGGACGCGACCCTGCGGGAGCATTGTGACGCGATCATGCGCCTCCAGCTTCGGCCGGATGGACCGCTGCGATTGGCGGCGATTTGGCACCACGTGAGCGGCTTTCTGCTGCGCGTGATCGCCCTCGCCTCCGTCGATCCCTCCGGGCGGCACGGCGCCGCGCTGCGGCCGGTGCTTGAGCACATTGAACGTCATCTCGACACTCCGCTCCCGCTCTCCGAGTTGGCGGCCAAAGCGCGGTTGTCGTTGCCCCGTTTCAAGGTCCGCTTCCGGGAGGAATGCGGCATGCCTCCGGGCGAGTACGTGTTGCGTGCCCGGGTGGTCCGCGCCGAGCAACTCCTGCGTGAGACCAAGCGCCCGATCACCCACCTCGCCCACGACCTCGGGTTCTCGTCGTCACAGTACTTTGCCACGGTCATGAAGCGCTACACACGGCTGTCGCCCAGTGCCTTGCGACGCCGGGGCACAGGCTCCGGGCCCGGCCCGGTCCTTCTGCGCCGGTGACCGGTGGGGCCGGACTTTGGCGGAGAATCTGCTTGGACGGGGCAGGGTCCCGACCCAGACTCCCCGCCTTGGTGGTCGGCCGTTCCCCGACCGACCGCCTCCTCTTTCACCATGCAAACCCGTATACCGTCATCCTTCGCGCGGGGGCTCCTGGCCCTCGCGTTGGCCGGATCCGCCTCCGCCGCCTTCGCGCAGGCCGTGGCCACCACGCCAGCGCCCGCAGCGGGCGCCAAGTCACCGGAAACCGTGAAGCTCGATAAGTTCGTGGTCACGGGTTCGTCCATCAAGCGCCCCGCCGACGAGGGCGCGCTGCCGGTCGCGGTGTTCACCAAGCTCGACCTCGAGCAGGAGGGCATCGCGAGCGCCGAGCAGCTGATCATGAACCTCAACATCAACGGCAACGGCCTCGACAACCTCGCGTCGAACGCCGACGTCGTCGCCGGTGCCCAGCGCGGCAACAACGGCGCCACGTCCGCCAACCTGCGCGGTCAGGGTTCCAATGCCACGCTGGTCCTCCTGAACGGTCGCCGCGTCGCCTCGCACGGCCTGAACGGTGGCGTGGTTGACCTCAACTCGATCCCCTTCGCGGCGATCGAGCGCGTGGAAGTCCTCAAGGACGGCGCCTCCGCCATCTACGGCACCGATGCGATCGGTGGCGTGATCAACTTCATCACCAAGACCGATTTCCAGGGCCTCGTGGCGAACGCGTCCGCTGACGTCACCCAGGATGGTGGCGGAAACCTCTTCCGCTACTCGCTGGTGGGGGGCTGGGGAGATCTCGAGAAGGACGGCTGGAACATCATGGCCTCGCTCTCGATCGCGGACCACAAGCGTCTCGACGGCGACCAGCGTGACTTCGTCAATACGTTCCAGCCCAATCGCGGTCTTTCGCCCGATACGCGCGGCACGCCGATCGCCACGCTCTTCGCGATCAACGGCCAGCGCACCGTGCTGAGCAGCGGCGCCGCCACCGTGGCGGGCGCCGGCACCGGCCCGATCGATCCGGCCGACGCCACCGCCACGCTGCGCGTGAACGGCATCAATGTCATCGACCTGCCGACCAACACCGCCGGCTACACCGGCCTCGACGGCATGGGTCCCTATGACGAGCGGCTCTGGGCCACCGCCGCTTCGAAATACGGTTCCGCCTGGGACACGGGCCGTGCCGCGGTGCTGCAGCAGCCGGTCAAAAACACCAACTTCGTCGGCCGCGGCTCCTACAAGCTGGGCCGCCATCTCGCGACCATCGAGGCGGTGATCGGTCGGTCGGACTCGACCAAGAGCTTCTCGCCCAATCAGTGGTCGACCGCCGCGTCGACGGCGGCGGGTGCTCAGCCCACCACCACCACGGCCAACGGCACGGTGGTGCCAAACCCGCTCTTCAACATGCTCTACCCGAGCAAGGGTGCCGACTACAACCGGATCTTCAACGCCCTGGTGGCGTACTTCCCGGCGCTTGAGGCCAACCGCGGTTTGCCGATGGCATTCCGCTGGCGCTCGCTCCCGGGCGGCAATCGCGAGCTGCGCACGATCAGCGACACCCGCCGTTTCCTCGGCTCGCTCGAGGGTCCGCTGCCGCTGCCCTTCGACCTCTTCGCCGGCTGGGAATACCGCGCCGGCCTC
>CAZEJZ010000155.1:0-6625 GCA_964512415.1 uncultured Opitutaceae bacterium | reverse complement strand
CCGCCGCCACGCGCCTCGCCGCGGTCCAGGAAATGGCGCGCCTCCAGCGGGTGCTGTTTGAATTCGAGCGCGAGTTTGTCCGCACCGCCACGACGCTCATCTACCGCGTGGGCGAACCGGAGCTGAAGTACCTCCTCTGCCAGCACGTCTGGGAATCGGCCGGTCACGCCCGGTTCCTGCGCGAGCGCGGCCGGGAGATGGCGGGATTCGGTGCGGGCGAGGAGGTGCGACCGGAGATCCGGCGCCTCTTCACCGAAGCGATCCTCCCGGAAAGCGCGGACACCGCGCTCGCCGGATTCTATCGCGCGATCAAGCCGGCGCTCCTCGCGGCGTACCAGCACTACCTCGGCGCCACCCACCACCTGGCGGACTGGCCTTCGCGCAAGCTGGTCGAGGAATTCATCGGCGACGAGGAACGCCATGCGCGCGAAATCGCCCGCTTCCTGCCCGACACGCCGGCGGCGCAAGACTGGACGCAGCACCTCGATGCAATCATCGCGGCGAGCGGCGGTCTGCTCGGCGAACGCACCCGCATTCCCCTCGCTCCGGACTTTGCGTGGCTGGGCGACCAACGCACCTACCGCCATCCCGACACGTGCAATCGCGGGCGTTACCCGACCTGCTCCAGCGTCTTCAGTTACGATCCCGACGAAACGCCGATCGTCCGACCCTGGCTGGTGGATCCCAAGACGGATGCGCGCGTCATCCGCCTCATGGTCTACGTGTGGCTGATGATGGAGATGGATGCCGTCGATTACCTCGCCACCGTCTTCTTCGACACGCCGACCGCCCCCTTCGACCTGCATCACGATCTCGCACGCCATCTCTGGGACGAGTCGCGGCACAGTGCGTTCGGCTTCCGACAGCTTCCCAAGCTCGGCGTGGATCTGATGACCGTCGAGCACTCCCTCGACCTCTACAACATCCTCGTCCAGATGCCGCCGCACGAGCGGTACGCGATGATGACGATGGAATTCGAAGCCGGCAGCTTCCCGACCAAGGCGCTGGTGATGGATCGGATCCGCGAATTGAATGACTTCGAGGCGGACACCCTTCTCGCGTTCGACCGCAACGATGAACAGAACCACGTCCGCTACGGGCACCGTTGGCTGCCCGAAATGATGTCGCTGTTCGGCGAGACCCGTCCTGTGGACGAGTTCGTCAAGGCGACGCAGGCCCGTTTCAAGGAGATGGCCGAGCGCTTTGGAGGTCGGACTCCGCACGGACTGCCGGCGGACCGTCGCCTGACCGGGAACAAGATCAAGGCCATCGTCGGCGTCGCCTAGGCGCGGCGCCGGCGGCGCCGAACTCCGGCTTGCGGCGCTTCCTGCCGATCGAGTGCCCGCGCCGCGTCTCCTCGGGCCGACCCGCGCGCTGCCGGCGCCCTCGTCGGCTCAGGCAAGTCCGGCAACCTCGCCCCCACAGCGCTTCCGGTCTCGGGAGCTTGGGCATCGACGCGTCACGGTCTGACCTCCGACAGGTTCGGAGCGGCGCTCCTCAGACCCCTCAGGGTCCAATCGATGGCAAAAACATGAAAATGCCCGGCTGTAATTTTCATCAATTTTCAGAATGATTCTTTTGAATCAGTCGCCATACTCGACCGGTCTTTTCCCCCAAAATGTCCCCTTTCCGCCTCCTCTCCCCTGCCCACGTGGCCGTGCTCCTGCTGATGTTGGTTCTCGGGCCGATCGCATCGGTGGGGATGGCGAGGCAGGAGTCGCTCACGACCCTGAAGGTTGGGGCCCTCGCTGACGCGCCGGCGGCCACGGCGGCTGAGCTACTGATCAGCGGGCAGAAGATCCCAGCCGACGCGACGTTCGGTGCGGCCAAGCTTGCCGGACTGCCGGAGACGGTGCGCCCGGTCGCGGGCGCGATGCAGAGCAACGCCGCGTGGGTGGTGACCGTCGATCAATCGGGTGCACGGCAACTGTGGCGCCATGAGCAGGCGTCGGGTTGGACGGAGCGCGCGGCGCCGCCGCTCACTCCCCTCCCGGGTGCGATTCGTGCCTCGGGTCAGGCGCACCTTCTCGCGCTGGCGACGGATCCGGACGGCAAGGTGGAAATGCTCTCGTATCAAACGATCACCAACGCGTGGGCCCGGCTGGGCACGGTGGCGGTGAGCGGTGCGGTCTCGGACGTCCGTCTGCACGACAACGGATTCGCGGTGCGCGCGGGGGACACGGCGGCCTATACAGCGGTGACAATCGAATCGAGCAAACGCCTCCTCAAGGCACTCGATTGGATCGTGATCGTGCTTTACCTCGCCCTGTCCGCCGGGGTGGGACTCTTCTTTTATCTTCGGGAGAAGAAGAACAGCAACACGGACTACTTTCTGGCCGGCCGCAACGTGCCGTGGTGGGCGGCGGGCATCAGCCTTTATGCGACGGGGACGAGCGCGATTTCCTTCATCGCGATCCCGGCGAAGTCCTTTGCGACCAACTGGCATCTCCTCGCGCAGAACGTGGTGGCGCTCTTCGCCACGGCGGTGGTGGCGATGCTCATCATTCCCCTGATCCGCCGACTGAACGTCATGTCGGTGTACCAGTACCTGGAGATGCGCTTCCACCCGTCGATCCGCACGCTGAGCAGCGGCATCAACATTGTGCTCCAACTCGGCGGCCGGATGAGCATCGTGCTCTTCCTCCCCTCGCTGGCCCTGGCGGCGGTGACGGGCATCAGCGTGACCTGGAGCATCCTGCTCATGGGCGTGGTGACGATCGCCTACACCCTCCTGGGTGGCATGAAGGCGGTGATCTGGACCGACGTGATTCAAGTCGTGGTGATGCTCGGCGGCGCGTTCTTTGCCATCGGCTACGTGATCTGGCACGTGGACGGCGGACCGTCCGGCTTCCTCGCGGCGGCGCAGGCGGAGAACAAGATGGACGTCTTCAACTGGGCGTTCGACATCCGTCAGCCGACGATCTGGGGCTTCCTGCTCTTTGCGGTGGTGGACATCATCACCTATCCGAAGGACCAGGTGATGATGCAGCGCGTCCTTGCAACGAAGAACCCGAAGGAAGCCGGCTGGTCCGTCTGGACCCTTGCGGCCATCGTGGTGCCGGGCAGCCTGACGTTCTTCGGCATCGGGACCGCCCTCTACGTCTTCTACCAGCAGCATCCGGAGAAGATGAATCCGCTGCTGAACGTCGACGCGACCTTCCCGCACTTCATCGCCGCGGAGCTCCCGGTGGGCATCACCGGGCTGATCATCGCCGGCATCTTTGCCGCCTCGATGTCCACGCTCTCGAGCTGCATGAACAGCGTGGCGACGCTGATCTCGGTGGATTTCTACGAGAAGTTCGCCAAGAACCCGACGCAGGAGAAGAGCGTGCGTCTTGCGGAATGGATGACGGTCGTGGCTGGAGTCATCGGCGTCGGCACCGCACTGATCCTCTCGCAGATCAACATCCAGTCCGCGCTCGACAAGTCGTGGGAGCTGCTGGGCCTGCTCGGCGGCGGCTTCGCCGGCTGTTACGGCCTAGGCATGTTCACCCGCCGGGCGAACTGGCAGGGCGCGATCGTGGGCGTCATCGGAAGCCTGATCATCACCTTCGCCTGCTGGCGCGTCGGACTGGTGAACCCGGTCTTCTACCAGCCGCTCGCCATTGGTGGCTGCCTCCTGGTCGGCTACCTCGCGAGCTTCTTCTTCCCGCCTCCCCAGCAGTCGCTGCTCGGTCTGACCATCTTCGACCGCAAGCAATCATCCTGATTTCCCTTCATGAAAACCTACCGCGCCGCATTGGTCGGCACCGGTTCCATCAGCGAGGCCCACATCCGTGCGGTCGAAGCGACCCAAGGTCGCGTGGTCCTTGAGGCCGCGGTCGACATCGATGCGACGCGGGTCGCCGAGTTCGCGCGCCGCCACGGCATCCCGAAGCATTTCACGGATTACGAGACCATGCTGGACACGCTCCGGCCGGATTTCGTCCTCGTGGCCACGCCGCCCTCGATGCACGCGCCGATGAGCATCGCGGCGATGAAGCGCGGCGCGTGGGTCCTCTGCGAGAAGCCGCTTTGCGGTTCGCTCGCGGAGTTGGATCAGATCCAGGCCGCGGAGGATCAGACCGGCTGCTACACGGCCTGCATCTTCCAGATGCGCTTCGCGAGTTCGACGGCGCACGTCCGCCGCCTCGCCGACGCCGGCGTGCTCGGCCGCCCGCTGGTCGGCGTGTGCAACACGCTCTGGTACCGGGACACCGCCTACTACGCGGTGCCGTGGCGCGGCCGCTGGGCGACGGAGCTCGGCGGGCCGACCATGGGGCACGGCATTCACGCGATGGACCACTTCCTTCACATCATGGGTGACTGGAAGGAAGTGCGGGCCCTCGCCACGACCCTCGATCGCGAGATCGAGGTCGAGGACGTGTCGATGGCGATGGTCAAGTTCGCCAACGGGGCGGTCGGCTCGATCGTCAACAGCGTGCTCAGCCCCCGCCAGGAGACCTACCTCCGCTTCGATTATCAGAAGGCGACCCTCGAGCTCACGCATCTCTACAGCTATACGAAGGACAACTGGAAGATGACGCCCGTCCAGCCCGCGCAGGACGACAGCCTCGTGCAGGCCTGGCACACCTTCCCGCCCGATGTGGGCTCGACGCACGGAGCGCAGCTCTGCGCCCTCGTGGCGGATCGCGACCAAGGCCGTCGTCCGCTGACCTCGGGCTTCGAAGCGCGCAAGACGCTCGAGTTCCTGACCGCGATCTACAAGTCGGCCTTCACCGGCGAGATCGTCGCCCGCGGCTCGATCCGACCGGAAGACCCCTTCTACCACGCGCTGCACGGCGGCCGCACCCTTGAGCGCCGCAAAGCCTCGGCCTGAGCCAGTGCCGGTCCCGATGAGACGCGAGGCTCTGGCATCGCGGACGCTGACCGGCTACCTGTGGTCGAGTCGGGACGTGCTCCTGCCCGGGCTGGCGCTCGCGCTGCTGCGCTCGCTCGCGGTGGCGCCCTGCCCGTGGCTCTTTCAGCGCATGATCGACGTCTGCGTGCCGGCGCGCGATGTCGGGGGGCTGCTGCTGCTCGCGGGCGTGTTCATCGGACTGCTGGGCGTGCACTACTTCTTCTCGGTCTGGGGCGCGCACGAGATCGCGAAGGGCATGGCGCAGATGCTGGTGGAAATGCGGAGCCGCATCTTCTTCAAGCTGCAGTTCCTCAGCTTCGGCTATCTGGACCAGCAGCGGACGGGGCGCCTGCTGTCGAAGTACGCCTTCGACACGCAGAAGGTAGAGGCGCTGCTCTACAACATCCTCAATCAGTTCCTGCCGAACGTCCTCTACGGCGGGAGCATCCTGCTCATCCTCGCCTGGCTCGACTGGCGGCTCGCGCTGATCCTCGCGCTGGTCCTGCCCGTTTATGCGGTGGCGAAGCTGAAGTTCTCGGAACGCATCCAAGGCACCAATCGCGATGCCCGGCTCGCGCAGGAGCGGCTGACCGGGACCGCGAGCGAGTACATTTCCGCGCTGCGCCTTGTGCGCAGCTTCGGCGAGGAACGGCAGGCGGAGGCGGACCTCGACCGCAGCAGCATCGACTTTGCCCGCAGCCGCGTCGAGCAGAGCTACGTCAACGCCGTCTTCGGGACGTTCTGGTACGTCAGCACGCAGGTCATCGCCCTCGTCGTGATGGCCGGCGGCGCCTACTTCGCCATCCGCGGTGGGTTATCGCTCGGGACGCTCTTCGCGTTCGTTGCCGGACTGCCCATCGTGCTCGGCCCGATCCAGGCGTTCATCGGACTGACGGAGCAGTACTTCGCCGGGCGCGAGAGCTTTCATAGCATCAAGGAACTCATCGACTCGACCTACGTGGAGTCGTGGCACGGGACCCGGCGCACGGAGCGGCTACGCGGCGAGATCCAGTTCGAGTCGGTGGCCTTTGCATACCCGACCGCTCCGGAGCGCCGCGTCCTCGACCCGTTCTCGCTCCACATCAAACCTGGCGAGCACATCGCGTTTGTCGGCCCTTCCGGTTCCGGCAAGAGCACGCTCGCGAATCTCCTCCTCGGCCTCTACGCGCCCAACGAGGGCCGGATCCTGATCGACGGCGTGCCGCAGTCGGAGTGGGACATGCGGTGGATCCGCCGCCAGCTCGCCGTGGTCCTGCAGGACAGCATTCTGCTCTCGGGCACGGTCCGCGAGAACCTGCGCTTCGCCAAGGCGGACGCGACGGATGCCGAGATCCGCGAGGCCGCCCGGCAGGCCAACGCGGAGGAATTCATCCAACGCCTGCCCCAAGGCTACGAAACCCAGGTCGGCGAGCGCGGAACCACCCTGTCCGGCGGCCAGCGGCAGCGGCTGGCCATCGCCCGCGCCGTGCTGCGGAATCCGCCGGTCCTCATCCTCGACGAGGCGACCTCGGCGCTGGACTACGAGAGCGAGCGGCTGATTCAGGAGGCGATCGACCGGCTGTCGACGGGCCGGACCGTGATCACCATCGCCCACCGGCTGAGCACGATCCGCAATGCGTCCCGCATCGTGGTGCTGGATGCTGGGCGCCTAATCGAGGAGGGTGATTTCGCCTCGCTGTTGGCTCGAAACGGCGCCTTCGCGCGGCTTGTCGCCGCCCAGGAAGTGTCCCAGACTTCCTCCATTCCGTAATCTCCGCTTTGCCCATGAAACGACTCGCCTCCCTC
>CAZEJZ010000154.1:0-6644 GCA_964512415.1 uncultured Opitutaceae bacterium | reverse complement strand
TCTTCGACCGGATCACGATCCCGCCGGTGCGCGAGGCGCTGTCGGCGGCAATCGGAATGTGCTCGCGGTGCTTGAAGAACAAAAAGAAGGGAAGCGAAAAGATGCTGCCGAAACCGAGGTAGCGCAGGGCGGCCGGCCCGCTGCCGAGGAACTGGGCGCCAACTTCGGGACAGACCAGCGAGGCGAGCCCCACGCCCAGCGGCACGCCGCCAATCACCCCCGCCAGCATCGAGGCGGTCGTCCAGCGGCGGGAGCCGAGGACCGCCGCGATGACGACGTGCACGGCCATGATCGAGAAGCCGATCGACTGCGAAGTGATCCACAGATCGATGAATGAATCGTGCACCTCTGCCAGCCAGAGGACGAGGGCGATCAGGGAGTTGCCGAGCAGCGCGTAGAGCACCACCCGCCACCAAGCGAGGCCTTCAGGGGAGAGACGCGAAGGGAGGGACATGCGGGAGGTTTACCAGACCGGCGGTGTCAGGGAGAGCATCGACGCGCGAGGGGCCTACTTCAGCTTGATTTCAAGCGTCGTGAGGGGTCCGTCGATCTTGACAGCCGCATCCTCGAACGAGGCTGGTCCAAAGCGCCCGCGGGCGCCGTTGGAGAATCCGTAGGGCTCCTTCGGGATGCCGGCGAAGCCGGTGTCGAGCTGCTGGTTCCGGTTCAGGTCGTGGAACGCGCTCGCCGCCACCGTGCCCATCGGCAGGTCGGTGAAACGCACCCGCACGGACTTTGCATCGGCGGGGATTTCCAGCTCGGCCCGACGCACCGCGAGGGGGTGCTTGAGGAAGGCCGCCGCCGAGTCCCAGACGGCGATGCGGACCCGGCCGGTGGAGTCTTTCAGTCCGGTGACTTCGATTTCGAGATCCGCCGCGGCGACGCCGAGCGGGGCAAGGAGCAGTGAAGTGACGAGAAGCGTGCGGAGGTTCATGGGATGAAGTGGCCCCTTGGTGGGGGGCGACGGCCGCGGAGACCAGCATGGAGGGATGAATGGCTGGATGGCGTGCCTGAACCGCAGGGGACGCGGGTGAACTGCGGGCGGCGCCGGCACGACGCTTCGTCGCGCCGGATGACCGCCCGACACGGGGAATCGGCGGTTCGTCCCCGGAGACTTCCGTCGCGGGCCAACCGCGTTCAGGGTGACACCCGATGGATACACCTGCCAAACTCCCCCCTGCTCCCCTGCCGCTCATCGAGCTAAAACGCGTGACGAAGGAGTACCGCCTCGGACGGACCACCGTCCACGCGCTCCGCGGCATCGACCTCGCCTTCTCCCAAGGCGAATTCACGGCCCTCTGGGGCCCGTCCGGCTCCGGTAAGAGCTCGCTCCTCAATCTTGTCGGACTCGTCGACGTCCCCACCGCCGGTTCCGTGATCCTCGATGGTCGCGACACGGCGGGACTCGATGACGGGGACCGGGCCGAGCTCCGGAATCGCCAGATCGGGATCGTCTTCCAGAGCTTCAACCTCATCTCCGTGCTCACCGCCTTGGAGAACGTGATGCTTCCGCTCACCCTCGCCGGCGTGTCCTCCGCCGACGCCCGCAAGGCGGCCCTTCTCCGGTTGGAGCAGGTCGGCCTCGTGGGCCAGGCCCGGCAGCGGCCCGATCAGCTTTCCGGTGGCCAGCGCCAGCGCGTGGCGATCGCCCGCGCGCTCGTGACCGATCCCCTGGTAGTGATCGCCGATGAGCCGACCGCGAACCTCGATGCGGCGACCGGTCACCAGATCATCGAGCTCATGCGCTCGCTGAACCGGACCCAGTCCGTGACCTTCCTGTTCTCAACCCATGATCCCCGCTTGCTCGACGCCGTCGATCGGCTCGTCCGGATCTCGGATGGCCGCATCGTCAGCGAAAAGGAGGCCGCCGCATGATCTCGCTCACCATCGCCCTGCGCAGCGTGTGGAAGAACCGCCGCCGCAGCCTGGCCACGCTCCTGTCGATCGCCGTCGGATTCACCGCGATCAACCTGTTCGCGGGCTACATCCAGGACACCTACGCCGGCCTCCGCCGCACCGCGATCCATTACGAGGGTCTCGGACACGTCACCCTGGCGAAGCCGGGCTTCTTCGAGCGCGGCGGCGTCAATCCGGCCAAGTACCTGTTCTCGCGCGATGAACTCCAGCGCCTGCGCCGCCTCATCGAGGCGCAGCCCGAGGTGCAGCTCACGACCCCGTCCCTCGGCGTCTCCGGCCTCATCTCCAACGGCAAGCTCTCCACGATCTTCATCGCCGATGGTGAGGAGCCGGAATCGGCGGCGCGGCTCCGCGCCCTGCCGGGGATGGGCCGCATCTGGCAGCAGGACTCGCTCGATCCGCGCCGGCCAAGCAGCGGACTGGTCAGCAGCGGACTGGCCGCCCTGCTCGGCGTCGAAGCCGGAGGATCCGCCACGCTTCTCTCCACCACGCTGGAGGGGCAGACCAATGCCCTCGACCTCGACGTGCTCGGTACCTGGGACACCGGAACCAGCGCGACCAACGACAAGTTGCTGCGCCTGCCGTTGGAGTACGTGCAGCGCCTGCTCGACACCGAGGGCGCCAGCCGGGTGGTCGTGCTGCTGCGGGACAACGGCTCGGCGGATGCCTTCCGCGCGCGCCTGCGGCCCCTGCTGAAGGATGCGGGCATCGAGGCGGAGGTGCGGACGTGGGAGGAACTCTCGGTCTTCTACCGCCAGGTGAAGAATCTCTTCGATCTCATCTTCCTGTTCCTGTTCACGATCGTCTTCATCGTCGTGCTGATGGGAATCGTGAATACCCTGACGATGAGCGTCATGGAGCGGGTGCGGGAGATCGGAACGCTGCGCGCGATCGGCATGCGCCGGGGTGGCATCCTGCGCCTGTTCGCCCTCGAGGGCGGTGTGCTCGGTGTCCTCGGCTGCTTCGTTGGCATCACGCTGACGCTCGCCATCGGCTCCATCATCAACGGCAGCGGACTCGCCTACACGCCCCCGTCCTCCTCGAGCCCGGTGCCGCTTACGGTCGCGATTCTTCCCCTCCAGATGCTGATCCTGATGGGAATGCTCTCGGTGGTGTCCATGCTGGCGGCGTGCGTTCCGGCCCGCCGTGCCTCCCAACTCGAAATCGTCGATGCTCTCGGTCATGTCTAAACGTCCCTTCCTTCCCTCCATGAGAGGATTCCTCGCGGCGGTCGCCGTCGCGCTGGCGGTCATCCCGCGGGCTTCGGCGGATCCGGCGCCGTCCGCCGACGCGTTGCTGGAATCCAGCGACCGGTCCCGCGGCGGCGGATTGCCCGGGCTCGCGTGGACGATCGAGATCGTCTCGACCGACGCCGACGGTGATTCTCGCCAGGTGCTCAGTGCGATCGCCCGCGACAACGATTCGCGCGTTGACTACACCGCCCCCGAAAAGACCAAGGGCCAGTTCGTCATCATCCTCGGACGGAACATGTGGTTTTCCCGTCCGGGCCTGCGCAAGCCGGTGCCCATCAGCCCGCGGCAGCGGTTGATCGGCGAGGCGGCGAACGGCGACATCGCCACCACCAACTACCGTTCGGACTACACCCCCAAGCTGGGTTTGCAGGAAACCATCGATGGCGAGCTCTGCCAGATTCTGGAGCTCACCGCCAAGGCCAAGAACGTCACCTACGACCGCATCCGCTACTGGGTCTCGCTGTCCCGCGGCGTCGGCGTGCAGGCGGAGTTCTACACGGTCTCCGGAAAGCTCATCAAGCGCGCGCGCTTCGATTACGGGAACGAAATCGCCTACTCCGGCGGGCGGGTGCGCTTTCTGAGCCGCACCCTCATCTCCGACGCGATCAATCCGGCGAACCGCACGGTCATGACCTACCGTGACGTCCGCGTCGTGGCACCGGATCCTTCGCGGTTCGAACTCGTCCAATGAGCCGCCCGTCCCGTGTGTTTCGAGACCGCGCGGCGAGTTTCCTGAGCCTGCTCCGGCGCGTCCATTGGGCGCTGTCGCTGCCTCTGCTCCTGCTCGGCCCGGCGGTCGCGGCGGCGCAGCCGGCGTCTGGCGGGACCGGGACGTGGTCGGGTCGGGCCGAGGTCGTCGCGTCCGTCGAGCAGGTCCGGGCGCGCGCGGGCTCGGCGCTGGCCCGCGTCGGCGGCCTGCCTGACTCCACCACGGCGCTGGAACTGAGGCCGGAGGTCACTTGGGAGACCGCGCGGCTTTCCGTGACCGCGAAGCCGCGCGCGGTGATGACTGCGGCGGGCGGGGAGCGCACGGTGTCCACCGAGCTGAACGAAGGCTGGGTGAGGCTGCGTCCGCGCCCGGGCCTCAGCCTGCAGGCGGGGCGCGAGGTCCTGCTCTGGGGACCGGCGATGTTCTGGAATCCCTCGAACCCGTTCTTCGCGGAGAACAACCGCGACAATCCGCAGCGCGAACTGGGCGGCATCGATCTCGCCCGGGCGCGTTGGCAGATCAGTCGCGCGTGGTCGGCCACGGCCATCTCCCAGTTCGGGCGCGGCCGGGCGGCGGTGGACGCGGCGCATCGCAGCGGGGTGAAGTTCGACTGGATCGGTGACGCCGCCAGCGCCGCCCTGATTGCCGCCGCCGCTCCCGGCCAGCGGGCGAGTGTCCATGGCTGGACGCAGGCGACGGTGAGCGATGCACTGATCCTGTACGGCGAGTTCGGCTGGAGCGAAGGGGCCGACACGGTGCGTCCGGAGCCCGGCGCGACGCCGACCGGCTGGTTGCTGCTGCCCACGCCGGCCGGCGGGCGCAGCGTAAAGGCCATCGCCGGGGGAGCGTACACGCTGCTGAGCGGCGTGACGGTGACACTGGAGGTCTGGCGTAACGGCGATGCGTGGGACGCGAACCGTCGCGGCGCCGTGGCCACGGCCCTCGGCGCGCTCGCGCGCCGACCCTACGGGATGGCCGACGGGCAGATCGGAGGCCTGCTGACGACGCTGCCGGACCCGTACGGACGGCACCGCGCGGGTGTGCAGCTGATGAACGCCGGGGACAGCCGCACCTCGTGGCTGGTGCGCTATACGCACGGTCTCGACGAGGGAGGCGGCGAGTGGCTGGGCTACCTGCGGCGCGACCTGACCGATTCGCTGCAGGTCTGGGGCAGCGCCGCGTGGCGTACCGGGAGCGATCGGTCGGGCTACGGACTCGGGGTCCGTTCTGCCGTGACGGTCGGCGTCACCTGGATGCCCTGGTAACAGCGCGCGAGGCCGGACTCAATCCGCATAGGCATCGCGCAGGATCTGCAGCGTGTGCCGTGCGGGGATGTCCGCGCCGAGCGCCTTGAGGTGGTGCTGAAGCTGGGTGAGGCAGCCGATGTTCCCCGAGGCGACCACCTCGGCTCCGCTTGCCCTGACGGCCTCGGCCTTCCGCCGGCCGAGCGCGGCGGCGATTTCCGGCTGGTCCAGATTGTAGGTCCCCGCGCTGCCGCAGCACTGGTCCGAGCCTTCGAGCTCCAGCACCTCCACCCCGGGAATCGCCTCAAGCAAGCGGCGCGGCGGCTGACGCACGCCTTGCGCGTTCGCGAGGTGGCACGCGTCCTGATACGCCACGCGGAGCGGCCGGCGGCGGGTCGGGGGAATCAGCCCGACGCGGTCCAGAAGCACGCTCACGTCGACGACCCGTTTCTGGAACGCCTCCGCCTGCTCCGCCTCCGGTGCGCCGCGCAGGATGAGGCCGTATTCGTGCAGGGCGGATCCACAGCCGGCGGCATTGGTGACGATCGCGTCGACGTCACCCGGGAACGCCGCGAGGTTGCGCCGCGCCAGCGACCGCGCCGCCGGGAGGTCGCCGGTGTGCCAGGCGAGGCCGCCGCAGCAGCCTTGCGCGCGCGGCACGACGACCTCGATGCCGTTGCGGGAGAGGACGGCGATCGTCGCGACATTGATGTCGGGGTCGAGCACCTGCTGCGCGCAGCCGGCGAGGAGCGCGACGCGCGCGCGTCGCGTTCCCTGCGCCGGCGTGAATGCCGGCAGCGCCACCGCCGCGGGAAGCGACTCCGGGAGCAGGCGCAGCAGCGGGCGCAGCGGCGGCGGCGTCCACGGCAGGAACCGCCGCGCGAGCAGCCCCGCGCGGGCGGCCGCGCGGAACGCGGCCGGGCGGGGGAGGAAGGCCGCCGCCAGCCAGCGCCGCAGCGCCGCGCCGGAGCCACGCGTGTGCTCCGCCGCGCCGACCGTCGCGCGGTAGGGGCTGATGAGGTCGCGGTACGGCACGCCGCTCGGGCAGGCCGGCTCGCAGGCGAGGCAGCCGAGACAACGATCGATGTGCGGCTGCGCCGCGGCGGCGGGAAGCTGCCCCTCCAGCACTTGCTTCATCAGCACGATGCGGCCCCGCGGGGAATCCATCTCCTGTCCGAGTTCACGATAGGTCGGGCAGGCGGCGAGGCAGAAACCGCAGTGCACGCAGCGCGAGACGGCATCGGCCATCGCCGCGCCGAGGGGACCGTGGCGCTCGGGTTTGATTTCGTGCAGCATCAGTCGGAGAGGGAAGGGAAACGATCCGACGGATCGAGCGCCGCCTTGACTGCGGCGTCAATCCGCTGCGGGGTGCGCCGACCGAGCATGAGCGGGCCGTTGCCGCGCAGCACGAGGGCGCTCAGTCCGGCGGCGTCCAGGTGGGCCGAGAGCGCGGCCGTCCGCGCCTCATCGTCGAGGGCGATGAACGCCACGTCGCCGCCTGCGCTCAGATGGCGCCGTCCG
>CAZEJZ010000153.1:0-6665 GCA_964512415.1 uncultured Opitutaceae bacterium | reverse complement strand
ACCAAGGGGCGTACGAACCGACAGGTTGGAGAGACGGCTCGTGATGCCGACCGCTACCGAAAGTACCGCGCCGGAGCTGGTGGTCGACCCCACCGCATTACTCACGACCACCGAGTAGGTGCCGGCATCGGCGGCAGCGACCGTATTTAGCGTCAGCGTCGCACCGGTCGCACCGCCGATGGCGACACCGTCCTTGCGCCACTGGTAGGTCAAAGGGGAACTGCTCGTTGCGGCGACGCTGAACGTCGCACTGCCACCGACCGTGGTCGTGACCGCGGAGGGAGCCGTGGTGATGACAGGTGCAGAGGCCGCAGACGTCAGGGAGCCGTAGATGGAGACCGACGCCGAGTTGAGGGTACCCGCGACGCCCTCGACCGTATCGATAACCCGGACGGTCCAAGTACCTGCGACAGCTTCGCCCCAATGGCGGGGGGTGGAGAAGGTCCATGGGGCAAAGTCCGCCGCAGTGTCTTTCGCGCGCGGCGCGCCCAGCACCGTGGTTGTACCAGAAGGCGAAATCAGCTCGAAACGGAGCTGGCCTCGGTTGGCGTGGCTGACGTTGACCGTCACCTCAACCGTCTCCGCCCTGAAGTTGCTCGCGCTGGTGAAGGCAAACGTCCGCCTAAGTCCGGCGGGGGCGTTGTCGGGAACGGTTCCTGCGGTGTTGGACGCAAGAGTGGCCGACTGCTCGGGGCCGAGATTAGTCCAGGTTCGAGCGAGCGCCACGGCCGCACTAGCGTCGATGTACCCCGCGCCATACTTGTGATTGAAATGAAATCCAGCGCCGTTGACCACCCACTCCGTATCCGTCGGGTCATTCTTCCGGGAGGAGCGAATGAAAATCTCCTTCACGTCGCGCCATCCGAGACTTGGGTTGGCCTGTAGCAGCAGAGCCGCGACGCCGGCAGCTTGGGGAGTCGAGTACGACGTACCTTGAGTGTTCTTGGTGGTGTAATCACCGTCCGGCGAGGGGCTGTCATTTGCCCCCCGGGGGCCCACGTTATCGGTGGCAAGGAGTTGCGTTTCGTTGCCCTCAAGGGTCTGGCCAGCAGCGCAGACGATCGCCTGCGGACCGGACTCACTGAACGAAGCCTGCCGACCTCGATTATCCGTGGCGGCCACGGCGAAGACATAGCGACTGCCAGAGAAACCGTCGTACCCGGCATGGTCACCATCATCACGTCCGTTGCCGGTCGCGACGAAGTAGAGTACGCCTCGGTTGGAACGGCCGGATTCCACTCCAGCACGCAGCGCGGCAACGGCGGCAGTGTCGGGCCCGGAGACCGTGGCAGCGTCGTCGTCTGGGCCCCAGCTGTTATTCGAAATCTGGACGACGTCGGTTCGCCACCCCAATGCCTCTGCCTCCTTGATGTCGATCGCGGCGGTATTCCGACCCTCGCCGAGAAGACGCACCCCCAAGAGTCTCGCCTGGGGCGCGGCACCCGTCAGACCAATGCCGTTGTTCCCGCGAGCCGCGATGAATCCAGCACAGACGGTTCCATGATTTTTTCCATCCGGCGGAGTCGGATCACTATCACCGTCGACCACGTCACGGTGCAAGCTGGCATCCTGAGCGACGTTGGGCGCCAGGTCAGGATGGGCAATCTCCAAGCCGTCATCAACGACCGCGATGGTAACACCCAGTCCGCTCGAAACAGGCCAAAGACTTTCGATGTTGATGTCTTCGCCGGAGGTGCCGCCGTTCTGCCCGGTGTTCTTGAAGTAAAACTGCTGGTTGTAGAGGGGGTCGTTGGGCGCCGCTCGCGGGACGAGTCGGCGGGTCAACTGGGGTTCCGCCCGGATCCCTTGTCGCTGGAAGTCGAGTGCCGCATGCACCATGCGGTAGGCGGATTCGTAGGAGAGAACCCAGAGGTCATCGCGGACCGAAGACGTGACCGCTACGGCGCCGGACAACGAAGCCGCCCGATCCGCTTCGACGCGGGTCAATCCGACCAGGAGCAACTGAGTCGTCGCGACCCGTCGAGCCGATGGATTCCCCTCCCGCCCTTTCTCGTAGAACACGGGGGCCAAAGCCCGCAGCGGCTGACCCAAAATCCCGCCGCCTGGGCCGTCCGGCAGGGCCTTCGGCGCGTACGCGCGCTCCAGCCAGTCCCCAACCGAGACCTCGGCGGGCCAGCGAATCAAACGGTGCCCGGCATCGATCTCGCCGAAGCTTGCGCCTTCCGGCAGCTGCCCGAGGTCAGCGTCCCGCAACGGGCTCGCCACCTCCTGCTGGGCAAGCACCAGGTGTCGCACCTGACCATTGACCACGAAAACCACTTCGGACGACGAAGCCAACTCACGCGCGGCCTGCACCGTTGTGAGACTCATCGGAACTGCGCTGCTGGCGACCACCGCGCCGCTGAGAAGTAGACCTAGAAGGGTAAGCAGCCGAAACGGGAATTGGAGTATCATGGAGGGAGTGAGGGGCGATGCGGCACGAGATCCGGGATGGAGTGTCGCCACCTAAGAGGCCTCGAAAACTGCGTACGTGTAAATACCAAACGTAAAAACACTTATAAACCGCGGTACGGGTGCGGACCAGCGCGGCGTTTCGCCGGCGCTTTGGGTCGTTGCCGCTTTGGGCCCCCTCGCCCACGACTCCGCCCGCTCCCGGCCCTGCACGACTCTGAAAACCGATCGGCCTCGGTCCGGTGTCGGGACGTCTGCTTACCCGGCCGAGGGTCAGGCTTTGTTCTTTGTCCTCGTGGTCGGACTCGGAGATGCCCAAGCGGCTCGTGCGCTGCGGCCCGCCCAGCGACGACAAACACCCACGCCCGACTTCCCCAGGAAAGCCATCGACTACGCGCTCCCCACGCGCTGCAGCGGTTTCACTCCAACCATCACGCTGCATCCCGCGCCATCGGCGACATCAGGCTCGCCTCGGGACGCCGTCTCCCCATGTAGGGTTGCACCCCTCGCTTCGTCGATGCCTCAGCCCGCCGCTTCCTCCGGTTCCGCGTCCAGCTCCCCCGCCCCCTCCCCCCGCGCCGTCCGCAGCCGCGTGCCGTCCGGGCGGATGCTCCGGATCTTCGAGCGGCTGAAGCAGGGCGACTACCCCAACTGCGCGAGTCTCGCTCGGGAGCTCGAGACGTCGTCGCGCACCATCCAGCGCGACGTCGACTACATGCGCGACCAGTTGGGCCTGCCGATCGAATACGACGCGTCGCAGCACGGCTTCCACTTCACCCAGGAGGTCCACTCCTTCCCGACGATCGCGGTCAGCCAGGGCGAACTGCTCGCTCTCCTCGTCGCCCAACGGGCCATCGAGCAGTACCGGGGAACCCCCTACCACGGGCAGCTGGAGACGGCCTTCGCGAAGCTGCTCGCGCCGCTGGACGAAATGGTGGGCTACGCGCCGACCCGCGACCTGATTTCCTTCAAGATCATCGCGCCGGCGCTCCACGAGCTCCATGTCTTCGACCTGCTGACCCGCGCGATCACCGAGCAGAGTGAAGTCTCCTTCGACTACCGCAAGCTGGGCGCCACCGCCCCGGCCGTGCGGCGCGTCCAACCGCTGCACCTCACCCACCGCGAGGGACGCTGGTACCTGATCGCCCAGGATCTCGACCGGGCCGCGATGCGCACCTTCGCCCTCGGCCGCATCGCCGACGTCACGCCGACGGGAAAGACGTTTGAACGACCCCGCGATTTTTCGGTGGACCGCTACTTCGCCGCCGCACTCAGCGTGATGAACGGGCGAGAGACCCACCATGTCCGACTGCGCTTCTCCCGCCTCGCCGCCGACGATGTGCGCGACCGGTTCTTTCACGAATCACAGGCGTTCCACCCGCAGCCCGACGGAAGCCTCGACCTGACGCTCACCCTGGCCGACCTCCTCGAGGTGCAGCGGATTGTCCTGCAGTGGGGCGGCCACGTCATCGCGCTGGAACCTGCGGAACTGCGCGAGCGCATCCGCGTCCTCGGCGAGACCCTCGCCCGGAGTCACGAGTCACCACGCTGACGGCCTGCCCCGCTGCCGGGGCCGGCTAAATGTGGATGGCCTCGCCCGTGGTGGCGGCGGCCGCCTCCATGCTCGCCTCGCTGAGGGTCGGGTGCGCGTGGATGGTTTGGTGAATTTCCTCCACGGTCGCCTCGAGCTCCATCGCGAGGCCGTACTCGGCGATCAGCTCGGTCGCCTCGCTGCCGATGATGTGCGCGCCGTAGATTTCGCCGGTGCGCGCATCGCTGATCACCTTCACGAAGCCTTCGCTTTCAGCCGACGCAACGGCCTTGCCCGACGCAGTGAACGGGAACTTCCCGACCTTGAAATCGAGCTTCTTGTCCTTCGCCGCACGTTCCGTCAGCCCCGTGCTCGCGACCTGCGGCTGACAGTACGTGCAGCCGGGGAAATTGCGCACCCGCTTCGGGTGGCCGTGGCCGAACATGCCGTTGACGGCGTTCACCGCCTCGAAGGTCGCGATGTGCGCGAGCCACGGCGGCCCGATGATGTCGCCGGCCGCGTAGATGCCCTTCACCGACGTCTGGTAGTCGTCGCCGACCTTCACGTAGTTCCGGTCGAGGTCGAGCTTCACCGCCGGACCGAGCAACCCGTCGACATTCGCCACCACGCCGATGGCGGAGAGCAGCACATCCGCCTCGACCTCCTGGCGCTGGTCGCCGGTGACCAGATCGACCTTCACGGAGGACGCGCCGACGCGGAAGTTCTCGCACTTCGTGCCGGTGAGGATGCGGATGCCCTGCTTTTCGAGGGAGCGCTGCAGCGTCTTCGACACCTCCTCGTCCTCGACCGGGAGGACTGCCGGGAGCATCTCGACCAGCGTGACCTTCGTGCCGAAGGCGTTGTAGAAGTACGCGAACTCCACGCCGATGGCGCCGGCGCCGACGATGACCACAGATTTCGGCAGTTGGGTGCCGGCCAGGGCCTCGCGCGACGTCAGCACCCGCTGGCCGTCATACGCCAGGTCCGGGATCCGGCGCATCTTGCACCCCGTCGCGATGAGAATGTTCTTCGCCTTGAAAAACTTCCCGCGGTGCTCGCCCTCGGTGATGCTGACCATGCCGGGCGCGGAGACCTGAGCCTTGCCCACGACGTAATCGACCTTGTTCTTGCGGAAGAGGAACTCGATTCCCTTCGCCATCTGCCCGGCGACCCCCCGGGAACGCTCCATGACCTTGGCGAAGTCAAAGGAGACCTCCTTGGCGGTCAGGCCGTAGACCTCGGCCTTGCGCATCTTCTGGTAGAGCTCCGCACTCTTAAGGAGGGCTTTGGTCGGGATGCAACCCCAGTTCAAGCACGTGCCGCCGGCGCGCTCCATCTCGATGCAAGCGACTTTCTTGCCGAGCTGTCCGGCGCGGATCGCGCCCGCATAGCCCGCAGGGCCGCCACCAATCACGATGAGGTCGTACTCCAGGGAATCAGCCATGCTCCAACTTTCGGCTCCGCAGCAAGAGCGGGCAAGTGGAAAACGGGTCAGACGTCGATGACGTCCTGCGCAGGCGCCCCTCCGCGGCGTCCCGGCCGCGGAGGCCGGGGCGGCGGACGGGGCCCGATGATCGACGAAAGAATCAGGTTGGTGAGGCTGACGATCACCGAACCGCCCAGTGCGGACCAGAAGCTGCTCACCTCGAACCCTCCGACCAACCGGCCGACAAACAGGAACAACAACGCATTGATCACCAGCACGCCCAGCCCCATGGTCAGCAGGATGAAGGGCAGCGTGAACAGCACCAGCAGGGGTCGGAGGACGGCGTTGAGGAAGCTCAGCAGCAGAACGACCACGAGCAGCGTCGTCGGCGAGTCATAGCGAATGCCCGGCACCAAGTGCGACGCGAGCGTCACGCCCAGCGCGAGGATGGACCACCGAACCAAGAGCTGCACCCATGGATGACTCATCAGACGCCGATTCTGTGTCGGCCCAGGCGGAGCGTCCAATGAAAATCCTCCTGGTGCAGGATCATCTGCGGAGCGGCGGCACGGAGCGGCAGGCCTGCCTGCTCGCCAACGCATTTGCGGCCGCCGGGCATGAGGTCACCCTCCTGACCTTCCGGCCCGGCGGCGCGCTGGCCGGGGAGCCTGCGCCGGCGGTCCGGCGGATCTGCCTTCAGCGCTTCGACCTCGGGTTGGACTGGTTCGCCCCGGGGCTGGTCCGGCGCAGCCGGGCGCTCGCGCCCGACATCGTGCTCCCGCTCGGACGGATGGCCAACGGCTGGGCTGGGTGGCTCGCGCGACGGCTCCCGGGCGCCCGCGTGGTCGCGACCGTGCGCACCGGCAAGCGCCTGCCGTGGGCGTACCGTCGCTCCCTCCGTGCGGCGGCGCACGTGGTGGCGAACAGCGCGGAGACCGGGCGACTCCTCCTCGCCGGCGGTGCCGTCTCCCCGGAGCGCCTGAGCGTGATTCCCAACGCGCTGGTCTTCCCCCCCGCCGCGCCGCCCGATCCCGGCGGACGCGAGCGGCGGCGCGCGCGCCTCGGCGCCGGCCCGGCGACGCGGGTCTTCCTGTGGGTCGGGATGTTCCGGCCGGAGAAGAACCACCGCGCGATCATCGAGCGGATGGCGGAACTCCCCGCGGCCCTGGAATGGCAGTTGTGGCTCGCGGGAGACGGGCCCACCCGTCCCGAGATCGAGCGACTCGCCCGGACGGCGGGCGTGGGCGACCGCATCCGTTTCCTTGGGTTCGTGGCGGATCCCACTCCCCTCTACCT
>CAZEJZ010000152.1:0-6680 GCA_964512415.1 uncultured Opitutaceae bacterium | reverse complement strand
CAAGCCCGCGAATTGTCTACCAACCCTTCGGCGTACCCGACGCGCAACGCGGCGAGGCCATGAATCTTGGAAAAGGTCCGCAGGCACAGGATCTTTCTCCCCTCGGCGATCAGCGGTCGGAGGTCGGGTGCCGAGTCCACGTACTCCGCATACGCCTCGTCGAACACGAGCACGACATGATCCGGAAGATCGCGCGCGAAACGGATGATCTCATCCGCTGAATTCGCCGCTCCGGTCGGGTTGTTCGGACTGGCCACGAACACCAGCTTGGTGTGCTGCGTCACCGCCGCGGCCATGGCGTCCAGATCGTGGGCGAAGTCCCGTAGCGGGACCTCCACCACCCGGGCTCCGAACAGCAGCGTCACCAGCTTGTACACCACGAAGGCGGGGGCGCCCATCACGACCTCGTTGCCTGGACGGAGGAAGACGTGACCGACGAGTTCGAGGATCTCGTTCGAGCCGTTGCCGACCACGAACTGCTCCGGGGCGAGCGCCCACTCCCGCGCGAGGCGCTGCCGCAGCGCGTAGCACCCGCCATCGGGGTAGAGCTGGCCTTGCTCCAGCGCGGCATGCGCGGCCGCGAGGGCCCGCGGCGAAGGACCAAAGGGGTTTTCGTTGGACGCCAGCTTGATGATCCCGCGCGGATCGAGACCGAGTTCCCGGGCCACGTCATCGATGGGCTTGCCCGGTTCGTACACCGGCTGACTCAGGACTGCGGGATTGGCGAGGGACGACAGCTCCATGCGCGGAGCGAACACGAATCACCCGGCCGGCAAAAGCCCGAAATCACGTGCGGTGTGCGGGCGTGAAGAGCCCGCCTCCTCCCCGCGTCCCCACCCCTCCTTGACCGGCGGCCGCGACAGAACGACCGCTCACCACGCTCGCGCGCGCCGGTCTTGACGCCAGAAGCCGACCGGTCGATCGCCTTCGCGGAAGATCTCGCACCAGATGTAGTGCCCGCGCAGGACCCGATCCAGCGACTCCCAGCGCTCCATGGTTTCCTGAGGTCGGAGAAACAGGATGTAATCGATGCCTTCCGCCGCCATCCACGTGCCCGCCGTTGGGTCCTGGCCATCGAAGACGGCCTCCAGACGACGACGCCGATGCGGGACGTCCTCGGGAAATCCGCGCCAAAGCGATGAGTACCCATCCCAGCCCAGCCACATCCTGTGACCGGCGTGGAGCGGCAGACTGACCAGCGATGGCTCGCCTTGCGGTCGGGGATCGAGCACCACCACGCCGCGAGGTTCCACGCGCAGGCGTGCGAGCATGATCTGATACTCGCGGCGAGCGGTGAGAAAAGCGTGACCCTCCAAGTGACCGGAGGAGTTCGAACCGGAACCCTGCCAGTGGATCCAGAGGTCCCGTGCGTAGGTGCAGGGCAAGAGGCATGCGACCAGCGCGGCGATCCGCGGCCAGCGCCTCGCCGGTCCGGAGAGAAGCCGCGGCGCGACGAGGAGCAGCGCGGCACTGGCGATCCACGGCCACGCCTTCAGTACGGTGTTGAACCGGTTGTCGCCCCCCGCGTAGGAGTCGTCGACGAAGACGAGTTCGACCAGCGCGAGCGACACCGCGCCGAGCACCGAGATCTTCCGGGCCACGGCATCGCCCGAGAGGACTCCCGCGAGCAGCAGGAGCAGGGTGGGTCCGAGCAGGATCACGAAAAAGAGCGGCGGCGTGCCCTCGACGGAAGGCACCCACGCGAAGCGTACCGACAAGCGCGCGACCTCCCGCGTGAACTGGGAAAGGAACCCCCATGCGAGCAGCCAGACGACGGCCGCCCCGACGGCGACCGTCCAGATCAGGGTCCGCCGCGCCGCGCGATCCCACTCGATCCAGGCGCAGACGGCCAGCCCGTGCAGAGGAAGCGCCCAGACATTTGCGAGGGCCGTCCACGTCAGCGAGGCACCGACGAGCAGCGCGTAGCGCCGCTGTCCCGAAGCCCGCCACGCTGCGCCAGCCGCGATGGTCAGGCCCAGCAGCGCGTAGCTCGCGAGCGGCGAGTGGAAATCCCCGAGCAGGATCGAGTACGCCAGCGGTTCATAGGGCAGGCTCAGGCGGGGGAAGGCCGCCGCGTAGGACTGCAAAGCCGTCCCGATCGGCGCCACCGTCATGGGCACCGTGCCGAAGAGGAAGATGCGCTCCCAAGGGCGATCACCCTCGATCAGCCAGGGCGCGAGCAATGTGGTACCGCTGCCGCCGATCAGCAGCGCCAGCCAAAGGATCGTACCGCTGCGACGCGTCGCCCCCATCGCGGACAGCGCGCTGGCGAAACCGGCGCCGATGCAGCCCACCAGCACGCAGAAACCCAGGTTGGTCGCGAGTCCGGGGGAAAGATTCAGCATCCGGCCAAGCACCGCCGCCCCATAGTGCTGGAACGAGTAGTAGGTGTTGTTGGCGTAGGGCGCCAGCCATGCGTCAGCACTGGGAACCCCCGCGCCACTCGCATGGCCGGCAACCTGCACCAGATCGGGAATCTTCTCGATCCAATCATTGAGATCCGGACTGCGGTACCGCCACGCCAACGCATAGACGAAGGCGACCGCGAACGGCAGCGCGATCGCGCCAAGGCGGCGAGGATGGAACTCCGCGCGCCATGCCGCCAGCCAGACGGGCGGTGCCGCTGGCCAACGCGCTTGTGCACTCAGCCACACCAGCACCGTCGACAGCAACATCATCAGGGTCGCCACGCCGCGCAGGGCTCCGAGCCCCACCATGGTTTCCACCGCGAACAGCACGGTCAGCACAATCCACGGCGCCGCCGGCAACGCCACGCGGGCCTGTGGAATGCCGAAACCCACCGCGAGCACCGCACCCCAAAGCAAGGTGAAGGTCGCCGCGACCTGGAATCCGAGGAGAAGGAGCTCCATCGGCGAGCTACTCGCCGGCCAAGGCCGGGGCGTCCAAGCGACGCCAGAAACCGACCCTCGGCCCGCCCTCCCAGTCGTGCCGGAAGAGTTCGATCCAACCGTAGCGGCCGGAGATGGAGGCGTTGATCTTCTTCCAGAGTTCGTCCGTGTCCGCCGGCTGGTACCACAGGACGTAGTCAATCCCTTGGGCCGCCAACCAGCGCTCCGGCTCCTTCATGGTCGCATCAAAGAATTCGAAGAGCCGCTGCTGCCGTTGCGGCAGGTCCTCCCGGTAACCACGCCAGAGCTGCTCGTGACCCAGCCAGCCCAACCACATCCGGTGGCCGGCGAAGAGTGGCAGGCACGCCGAATTGGTGAATCCATCCTTCTGCGGCCGCTCAATCACCAGCCCCCGCGGCTCGGCCTCAAGCCGACCCAGCAGTAGCTTCGGGAACATCTCCTTGGTCAGGAAATGGTGCCCCTCAATGCGTCCCAGCGACTCCTTCGGCCCGCGCCACCAGTTCAGCCCGAGGTCGAAGAGAAAACTGCAGGGATAGAGGCAGACGACGAAGCCGACGATGCGCAGCCAGCGCCGGGACGCGCGCTCCAGCACGATCGGGCCCAGCGTCAGCAGCGTCGCGGCGGCGATCCATGGCCACCACTTCAGCGACGTGTTGAAGCGGTTGTACATCCCGCTGTAGATGTCGTCGATGTAGAGAAATTCCGACACCGCAACGAGCAGCAGCGCGAGCATCCCGAACCAGCGTCCGAGCCGGTCGCCCGACAGCAAACCACCCACCGCGAGCGTCAGCGTCGGCAGGAGAAACAGCAGCAGCAGCAGCGGTGGCGTGTGCTCCTCCCAGCCCACCCAACGGATCGAGGTCCCGTAGCCCGCGGCCGCACTCGTGAATTCCGCAAGGTACACCCAAGCCGCCAGCCACACTGCCGCCGCGCCTGCCGCCAGCCACGCGACCAGTTCGCGGAGGTGACGGTAGTTCCAGAGGACCCAGGCTCCGAGGCCCAGCGCCTGCAGCGGCAGGCTCCACGTGTTCGCGAGCAAGGTCCAAGTCAGGGTCGCCCCCGCCAGCGCCACATAGCGCCGCCGCCGCTCCCGCAGCCAAAGCAACCCGCACAGCACGGCGATCCCAAGCAGGGGATAGCTGGCCAAGGGGGCATGGTAGTCGCCCAGATAAATCGAGTAGGCAAACGGCTCTCCGGGAAGCTCCATGCGCGGGTGCGATTCCTGGTAGCCCTTGAGCAACGGTCCAAGGGGTTCGCGGTCGTAAGGAGCGCTGCCGATGAAGCGCATGCTGCTCCAGGGATTCGGGTTCTTGTCGACGAGGTGAACCAGTCCGGAGAGTCCCGTGCCGCCCACCACGAAGGCCGCCATGACGGTCCAGCGCACCCGTGCGGAGCGGCACGCGGTCCAGACCCCGCCGGCGAACGTGACCGCTCCCAGCGCGATCAAGACACAGAAGGCCAAGTTGTAAGTCGCACCCGGCCGGATCGCGAGGAGCCGCCCCATCAACGCGGCCGCATAGTGCTGAAAACTGTAGTAGTGGGTCGAACGAAACGGATCCAACCACGCATCCACCACGGGGATCGTCCCGCCCGAAAAGTAGCTGCAGATGTACGAGAAATCCGCGAGCTTCTCCGAGGAACCGTCCACATTCGGATACGTGAAGCGCCAGAGCATCGCATAGCCCAGCACGAGGAGAAAGACCGATCCCGGAGCGATCATCTGGCGCGGCGAGAGTTCGCTGCGCCATCGCACCACCGAGCCACGCGCCGACTCGCCCAGCCACGGCGGCATCCATCGCGCCGCACTGAACGCGATCACCGCGACGGAGAAACACGTGCCCACGATGCCCAAACCCCGCACGTCCCCGAGCCCCCAGTGGGTCTCGATCGCGAAGAAAACCGTCACCACGAGCCACGGACCCGACGCCACGGCCAGCCACCGCGGGCGCAGGAACGTCCCCGCAATCAGGGACACACCCCAGACGTTGATGACAATCAACAGAAGGGTGAACAGAAGCCCAAGATGCTGCATAGCCCGGAGCCATCGGCACAAACGCCCGTTGCCGCAGCGAAAATCGGCACTTCATGCGTTGCCCCAAACCAGGCCGAGCCGGCGAAAACACCCACGTGCCTCGGAGGACTCTTACACACAATTTACACACGATTTCAGCCCCCGGGTTTCAGCGAACTAAAGCCCAAACCGAAGATAGAAACGTACAGCTATGCGCGCACGACTCCCCTTCTCTCGTTCGTCCGTCTCCTCAGCGAGTCCCGCCTCCGGCTTCACCCTCGTCGAAGTGATGGTCGGCACCGTCCTGTTCCTCATCGCCGCACTCGGGATTTTCAGCGGCCTGATCTACTCCTATCGACTGGCCGCCGAAACTCGCTACCGCGACAACGCGCGCTTCATCCTCAAGTCCCTTGGCGACGAGTTCCTTGTGCAGAAATCCGAGGATACGACGGGCACGATCAAGACCATGTTCGTGCCAACGGCAAGTGCCACGGGGCTCGGCCTCCTCTGGCAGGGGACGGCGGGGGTCGAGGCGGGGCTGACCGTCACGCTCGGAGCCACGACGGGATCGCCGATTTCCAACGCTCTCGTTACCCGAGAGGTCACCTACCTGCAGCTGGATGGGACACCGAGCTCGGTTCCTGCGAGTTCAACGGGAGGCGTGCTCGTTCGCGGTAATTTTCGGATCGCTTATTCGTACGCGAACCGCAACTACAGTCAGCAGTTGAGCGTCGTCCGCCGCATCCCTTAATGCCCCCTCTTCCCTCGCCGCTGCGCCGCGTCCGTTCTAGGATCCTCTGGGTCGTCAAGGCTTTCACTCTCGTGGAGGTCCTGATCACCATCGGGGTCGCGGGGATGCTGCTGGCCGCGGTGGCCATGTTTCTGGTGAGCGGAAACGTTGCCACGAAGAAGGTTACGAATATCAATCAGGTCAATACGAAGGGCCGCTTCGCCTTCGATCACATCAGCCGCGAAATGTCGCTGGCCATCGACCTGAAGGCGGAGAACTTCCAGGTCCCCAACCCGGACGGCACCGCCTATTCACGCCTGGTCTATCGGATCAATCTGGGGCTTCCCGGCACCACCGCCTACACGCTCGCCTCGTCCGACGAGATCGTGGTCGATCTTCCGATCGAAACCCGGCCCGCCGTGGGCGATTACCTCATTCTCGCCAGCCCGCGCCTGAACGGCGACGTGGGGGCTCGCATCACTGCAGTCGTCGATTCCCGCGATGGCGTCGCCCACGGCGAAGTCACCCTCACCCTCGAAAACACCATCGAGGCCCTTTCGGGCAAGACCGATCCGGTTGAAACCATGCAGGTGGCCATGCTCCAGCGACAACGCGCCTACGCCGTCGAGGAGTTCGAAAGCCAAGACACCTTCGTGTGGTACGATACGTACCCCGGTGGCGAGGTGAAGGCACTCGCCCGGCCGGTGGTGGCTGATCAATTCCCGTTCACGCAGCAGTCGACCGGCGCCACCGGAAGCGGACTGTACTTCGCCAATTTTCGCCTCCTGCTCGATACGGGATCCGAAGACACCGTGGGCGTCCAGGCGGGCAAGACCGCGTTCCATTCGCGCTCCGAGGTGGCCGGTCTCCTCGTGAACAAGTCCGGCGTCTCGTATAGCCTCAACGCCGTCCCGACGCCCACGCCTTCCCCGTCGCCCACCCCTCTGCCGACGCCGAGCCCGACCCCGACCCCGAGCCCCACTCCGAGTCCCTCTCCGACGCCCTCCCCCTCCCCGACGCCGTCCCCGACGCCGTCGTCCGTCAGGACCTGGCTGGCCTGGAAGCGTAC
>CAZEJZ010000151.1:0-6726 GCA_964512415.1 uncultured Opitutaceae bacterium | reverse complement strand
CCGGAGGCGAGCGATGGGTCAAGCATCGCACGGGTTGCGGACAGACCGCGAAACCTGTTGCTTTCGCGTTGCGTTAGCAAGCGGCGTTGCGTGGTCGGGGCGGCGCCGAGCGGTGTGCGTCGGCTTGCTAACCGGGGGGCCGCGCTGCGAGTCTGGGAGCGCGATGGCGAAGTCCAAGTCTTCCTCCTCTCCCTCTTCTTCCTCCTCCGCGGCGGCGACGCTGATCCCGAACGTCCTGGCGGAGCGCTATGCCTCCGTGGCGCTGCGCGCGATCTGGTCCCCGGCTGGCCGGGTGCGGGTGGAGCGCGACATCTGGATCGCGGTGATGAAGGCGCAGCGGGACCTTGGGCTGGCGATCCCGGCGCGGACGATTGCGGATTACGAGCGGGTGCGCGATCGGGTGGACCTGGCGTCGATCGATGCGCGTGAGCGGGCCTCGCTGCATGATGTGAAGGCGCGCATCGAGGAGTTCAACGCGCTCGCGGGCCACGAGTCGATTCACCTTGGGCTGACCAGCCGGGACCTCACCGAGAACGTGGAGCAGCTGCAGCTTGCGCGTTCGCTGGCGCTGTTCCGGGTGAAGACCGCGGCCGGGCTTCTGGCGCTGGCGGGGCGGGCGAAGGAATTCCGGACGCTGCTGCTGACCGGTCGCACCCACAACGTCCCCGCGCAGCCCACGACCCTTGGGAAGCGCTTTGCGATGGCGGGCGAGGAGCTGCTGCAGGCGTTCATCCGGCTCGATGAGCTGACCGCCCGCTATCCGGCGCGCGGGCTGAAGGGGGCGGTTGGCACCCAGCTCGACCAGCTCACGCTCTTTGGCGGGAGTACCGCGAAGGTGCAGCGCCTTGAGCAGCGCATCCTCGCGCATCTCGGCTTCCGCAAGGCGCTCGGCGCCGTGGGGCAGGTTTATCCGCGCAGCCTCGATTTCGACGTGGTGTCGGCCTTTCACCAAGTCGGCGCGGCCGGCGCGAGCTTCGCCACCACACTGCGGCTGATGGCCGGGCAGGGCCTGCTCACGGAGGGATTCCAGAAAGGTCAGGTCGGCTCCTCGGCGATGCCGCACAAGATGAACGCCCGCAACTGCGAGCGCCTTTGCGGCTTCTCGACCCTCCTGGCGGGGCACGTCACGATGGCTGGAGCGCTGGCCGGGCACCAGTGGAACGAAGGTGACGTCTCGTGCTCGGTGGTGCGGCGCGTGGTCCTGCCGGATGCCTGTTTCGCCTTGGACGGCCTGCTGGAGACGTTGCTCACCGTCCTGCGCCAGCTGGAAGTATTCCCAGCGGCGATCGCGGCGGAGAATGCGCGGCAGCTTCCCTTCCTGTCCACGACGACGATCCTGATGGAGGCGGTGAAGGCGGGGTCTGGGCGGGAGACGGCGCACCAGGCCATCAAGGAGCACGCCTTGGCGACGGCCCGCGACCTGAGGGACGGCGGCCGGGGGCCCGGCTTGCTGGAGCGGCTGGCGGGCGATGTGCGGGTCGGCCTGGACCTGCCCCGCCTGGAGCGCCTGCTCGCTCAATCCGAGCGCTTTGTCGGCGCCGCGCCGCAGCAGGTGGATGCCTTTGTGCGCACGGTTCAACCCCTGGCCCGGCGCTTCCCGGAGGCCGTTTCGTACCGTCCGGCACCCCTTCTCTGACCTGATTCCGGGAAATTTGGGTTTGCCACCCCGGGGACCCCGGCGTTTTGCTCATCCCTCGCGTTGTTTCCACCCCTTTTCAAAAACCACACTCCCATGGCTGAAGAACTCGTAGGAAATGTCCTGGTTGGCCAGTCCGGCGGCCCGACTGCTGTCATCAACGCCAGTGTCGCGGGCGTCGTCTCGGAGGCCCTCAATCATGAGTGCATCGAGGAAATCTACGGGACGCTGAACGGCGTGCTGGGCATTCTTCAGGAGGACCTGATCGACCTCGCGGCGGAGTCGCAGCAGGCGATCCGCGGTCTGCGCACGACGCCGGGCGCGGCGCTGGGCACGGTGCGGTACAAGCTCAAGAAGCAGCAGGACTTCGAGCGCATCCTCGAGGTGTTCAAGGCGCACAACATCCGCTACTTCTTCTACGCGGGCGGCAACGACTCGCAGGACACCGCGGACAAGATTTCCAAGCTGGCGCAGGAGCAGGGCTACGCGCTCCGCGTCATCGGCGTGCCGAAGACGATCGACAACGACCTCGTCGTCACCGACCACTGCCCGGGCTACGGCTCGGTCATCAAGTACATCTCCACGACCGTGCGTGAGATCGCCTGCGACAACGCGGCGATGGGTCAGCACGACCTCGTGCAGATCGTCGAGGTGATGGGTCGCAACGCCGGCTGGATCGCCGCCGGCGCCGCGCTCGCGAAGCGCCGCGACCACCCGCACGATCCGCCCCACATCATCCTCCTCCCCGAGGTCGCGTTCTCACCCGAGAAGTTCGTCGAGGACGTCAAGCGCGTCCTGAAGCGCGAGAAGTACTGCCTCATCGTCGTGGGCGAAGGCCTGGTCGACGCCGACGGCAACTACGTCGCGGCGGCGGACAAGACCGATGCCTTCGGCCACGCGCAGCTCGGCGGCGCCGCCGAGTACATCCAGGGTCTGGTCGAGGAAAACCTCCCGGGCATCAAGGCCCGCTCGGTCAAGCTCGGCAACGCGCAGCGCGCGGCCGCGCACCTGGCTTCGAAGACGGACAATGACGAGGCCTTCCTCGCCGGCCAGCGCGCCGTGCAGGCCGCCGTCGAGGGCGAGACCGACAAGATGGTCACGCTCATCCGCGGCGATGGTGACCACTACACGGTCGAGACCGGTCTGGCTCCCTTGAGCGACATTTCGAACGGCGTGAAGAAGCTGCCGCGCGAGTGGATCAACGAGGATGGTGTCTCGATGAACTTCCAGTTCGTCCGCTACGCCCAGCCGCTGATCCAGGGCGAGGTGGTTTTGCCGTTCGACAATGGACTCCCGGCGTTCGCGCACCTCGAGAAGCGCCGCGTCGAGAAGATCCTCCCGGCTTACGAGCTGTAATCGGACCGCCCGCCACGGGCGGCCCGGTTGCGGGTTTCGTCAGGATCCCGCGCGAGATCGAAGTCCAGCCACACGCGCCCGTCCGGGTCGTGGATGAGCTTGCGCGCGGGACTACGCCAGCCGCTCCACGCGCGGTCGCATTGCAGCGGAAGCGCCACGACGGACGGCATGGAAATCGCCGCGGCGTCGCGCGCGCAGTGCCACGCCCGCTCTTCGGCCCACGCGCGCGTCATCGCCGACAGATCGATCAGCGAGACCGGCTCCGCCGAGACCGCGCCGGCCGACGCGCCGGGCGCTCCGCGGACGAGAAGCGGCACGCGGACGCTTTCCTCGTACGGCCAGCCCTTCCGGAAATGCCCGTGTGCGCCGTGGAGGTCGCCGTGCACCGACGTGAAGACGATGATGGTGTCGCGCGGCAGCGCTGCGATCAGACGACCGATCGCGCGGTCGGTGGCTTCGAGGTGAGCGTGGTAGCCCGCGAGTTCGTGGCGGGCGCGTTCCTCGACCGCGCCGCCGCGCGGCACGTTGGGCCGCAGGTGAAGCGACTGTGGATCGCGCGCGGGGATGCCGGCGGCCGGTGCGTGATAGGGCGGATGCGGCGGCTCGAGGCTCACGACGGCGAACCAGGGCGAAGCGGCGTCGCGTGAGCGGAGCCACGTGGCCGCGCGCGCCGTGACGACGTCGCTCTGGTATCCCGGGAAGGCCGTGGGCTCCGGCAGGCGGGTCCCGTGCAGCCACGGGTCGTTGAGCAGGAAGCCGCCCTCGAACCCTTCCCAGAACCCGAAGCCGCCGCGTGCGTCGGCCGGCACGATCGTGCGCGCGTGATCCGGCCCGACCAACGCGGCGTGGGGGTCGCGTGGCGCGAGGTGCCACTTGCCGAAGTAGGCGGTGCGGTAGCCGCGCTCGTTCAATTCATGCGCGATGGTTCGGGTCCCGGGTGGCAGCGGGTCGTGGTAGCGCCGCACGCCGTTGGCCGGTGACGGCACGCCGGTGAGCAGCGCCGCGCGCGCGAACGGGCCGAACGGATGCGGCGTCACCGCCTCCGCGTACCGCAACCCCTCGGCGGCAAGTTGGTCGAGGTGCGGCGTGCGCGCATCGACGTCACCGGCATGCCCGAGCGACTGGGCGCGCCATTGGGTCGTGACGATCCACAGGAGATTCGGCGAGGGCACGGTGGCAGCCTCACACACCCCGCCGCCCCGGCCAATCCGTTTCCGCCGGTGCGATCGGCGGGTCGCGAGCGATCATGTCATAGGTCGTGCGCAGGGGAGCGACGGCGCAGCGGGTGAGGATACGCAGACAACGATGGGCCGAGAGGGCAGGTCGCCTCCGCTACCGGAACGGGTTCATGATCCGCACGCCATCGATCACGCGGTCGTGCTGAAGATCCTCCGTATAAAGAAGGGTCGCCCCGCTGGCGATCGCCGCAGACACGATGAGGCTGTCGTACCAGCGGTAGCCGGTCTCCCGATGGACGGTCAGCGCGGCGCGCAGCAGGTCGTGACTCGGGAGGACGCGACACCTCGGCCAGAGGACGAGATCGACGTAATCGGAAAGGTCGACCGGTGAAAGGGGGCTCGCGAAGCGATGCAGGGCCGTGTGACTAAACTCCTGAATCACCTGCCAACTGCAGCACCACGTGGACTCGCGGAGCAACCGTTGGGCGCGCCGTCGTTTTTCCGGTGCGGTGTCGTCGAATGCGTACACCACGACGTTCGTGTCGAGGAAGGCCAGCTTAGCGCTCATTCATCTGATCCCTCGTGAACTTACCTCCCGCACGGGCATAGCTGAGCCGCGCTTCCAGTTCGGCCAACCGCTCCTCGCGGCCTTGCTGCTCCGTCAGCGAACGCAGCCAGTCGCGAAAGAGTTGGTTGAGCGTCGAGCGCCGCGATCGCGCAAGCTCCCGCGCTCGCTCGATCAGTTCAGCGTCTGCACTGAGCGTGATGTTCTTCATCCACACGAAAATAGTGCGCACGGAAATCGTGTCAATTGGTGGGTTCTCGCCGATCAATTGATGCAAAAGCCGTTCCAACAGGGGTTAATGTTCAATCGGACGCCCCAAACCAGGGCTACTCAAGGCGAGGGTGGTGCGGCCGCGGCCCGGTGCCGGCGACTGCTATCCACCGGGAATCTGGGCGCGCGCGTTCGCCGCGAGGGAGGGTTGGCCGAGGCCCCGGCTCACTCGATTCGCCTCGCGACCTCGGTCACGACGACGCGACGTCCGTCGCCTCGCGGTGGCGTTCGTCCGCTTACTCCACCCGGACGGCGTCTTCGGCGAAGGTGATGCGGTCGGTGCGGCCGTCGGGGCGTTGCACGACAAGGGTGGCGCCTTCGAGTCGGGCTTGGGCGAGGGAGGGGGTGCCGCCGCGCTCCGGCCAGAGGACGGTGTAGAGGCGATGGTGCCGCGCGGCGGTGGTGGGCGATGCTTGCAGGTGGCCTTGGTTGCCCCAGGAGCGGACGACGCCAGCCACGGACTGGCCGATGTACTTCGGATCGACCGGCTCGGTAAAGCGGTCCGAGAGCTGGGCCTCCCAGGAGCCTCCATCCTCCGGAATCAGGCGCGCCGAGAGAGTCGCGCCCTCTGCACGGATCAACGCCGTACGCTCCGCCCCATCCCACGTCAGCGGACGCTCCGCGTGCAGCAGGAATGAAATCCGTCCGGGCTGCGCGAGGTCCACGGTGTCGCAAAGAACGACGTAGCGGCGGTCGATGAAGACGAGGTCGCGGCGCACGCGTTCGACGTAGCGGAGTTTTGGGTTCGCGCGGTAGGCCGCCGTCGCATCGCCCGCCGCCCAGGTCGCGCGCGGCATGACCGCGAAGTGGATGATTTCGCCGGTGGCCTCGCGGGACTGCGGCTGCTGGCCCTCGCCGTCGATCAGCAACGCGTTCTTCGAACGCGTCTGCCGCGTCCACGCGTTGTGGTGGGGCGAGTTGTGGAACTCGCGGTAGCCCGATGCGATCGCGAGGTTCTGGCCATAGGCATTCAGGATGAAGGCATTCTGCTGGGCGTGGCTGTGGCTGAAGCTGCCGTAGGGGGAGGAAACGAACGTGACGTGGATGTCGTCGGCCGGCTGGCCGAGGGCGCTGTGCAGCGACACCCACCCGATGTCGCGGAAGAAGCGGTCCGGTGGCAGCTCACCGAGGGACCGCGGCGCCGGCAGGGGGCGATCGGCCGCGATGAAGTTGCGCACGAGAAACTCCGTGGCGGTGGGGTAGATGCGGTCCAGCCCGCGCAGGCCGCGTTCGGCCGGCGATGGGCGCGAATCGTCGCAGAGTTGGGCGTACGTGAGCAGCGCGCCGTCGTTCGTGACGCGGGCGACGTGGGTGAGGTACTCAGCGACGACCGGATCGAGGTTGAACTTGCCGGCGTTGGAGAAGTCGCCGAATCCGGTCGCTGGATACGGTTGGACATTGTAGACCGGGAAGTACCCGTGCTGTCGCCAGAACGGCGTGGCGTAGGCCGAGCCATCGCCGATGGCCAGCAGGGCATCCTGAAAGGCGGCGTGCTCGATGGTGCCGCGCCAGTAGGCCGCCCCTTCGGACCACCCGCCGTCGTCGCCGCCCCAGGTGGGGAACTGGTCGCGGTAGAAGCGGTAGGTCGTCTCCCACCACGCGCGGGCGTCCTCGGGCAGGTCGTCCCAGAGCGCGAGCGCCGCGAGGCCGGTCATGGGCATGAAGCGGATCGGATGGCTGGACGGTTCGACGCGCAGGGAATTGCGGAGGACGCGGGAGAT
>CAZEJZ010000150.1:0-6770 GCA_964512415.1 uncultured Opitutaceae bacterium | reverse complement strand
CTGGGCGTCATCTTCGGCAAGGCCCAGAACAAGATCCAGGACCCCGCCAAGCTCGCGCGCCTGATCGAAATGGTCGACGACGTCACCTGGACCACCCTCGACGCCGACGCCAAGGGTGACATCTACGAGGGCATCCTCGAGAAGAACGCCGAGGACACGAAGTCCGGTGCCGGCCAGTACTTCACCCCGCGCGCGCTCATCCAGGCCATGGTCGCCTGCGTCGCGCCCGAACCCGGCAAGACCATCGCCGACCCCGCCTGCGGCACCGGCGGCTTCTTCCTCGCGGCCTACGACCACCTGAAAGTGCTGCCGCTCACCCCGGCGCAGAAGCGGTTCCTCAAGAACGAGACCTTTTACGGCAACGAAATCGTCGCCGGCACCCGCCGCCTGTGCCTGATGAACCTCTTCCTGCACAACATCGGGGAGATCGACGGCGACAGCCTCATCGCCTCGACGGATGCCCTCATCGCCCAGCCCACGGTGTCGGTCGACTACGTGCTCGCGAATCCCCCCTTCGGCAAGAAGAGCTCGATGACCTTCACGAACGAGGAAGGCGAGCAGGAGAAGGAGGACCTCGTCTACAACCGACAGGATTTCTGGGCAACCACCTCGAACAAGCAGCTCAACTTCCTCCAGCACATCCGTTCACTCCTCAAGACCACCGGCCGCGCCGCCGTCGTGCTGCCCGACAACGTGCTCTTTGAAGGTGGGGCGGGGGAGACCGTGCGCCGGAAGCTCATGGAGACGACGGAGCTGCACACCATCCTGCGCCTCCCGACCGGCATCTTCTACGCCAACGGCGTGAAGGCGAACGTGCTCTTTTTCGACAACCGTCCCGCCAGCAAGGAGACCGCGACGAAGGAAGTCTGGTACTACGATTACCGCACGAACATCCACCACACGCTCAAGCGGAAGCCCCTCCGATCCGAGGACCTCGCGGAGTTCATCGCCTGCTACAACCCCCAGAACCGCCATAAGCGCCAGGAGACCTGGCATGCGGAGAAGAACCCGTCCGGCCGCTGGCGGAAGTTCACGCACGCCGAACTCAGTGCCCGCGACAAGACCAGCCTCGACCTCTTCTGGCTGAAGGACGACAGCCTCACCGACCTCGACAACCTCCCCGAGCCCGCCGACCTCGCCGAGGCGATCATCGAGAACGTCGAAGCCGGCCTCGCCAGTTTCCGCGCCGTGGCGGCGGCGTTGAGCAAGCCGGCGCTGAGCAAGGTGGTCCTAAGCAAATCGGGCCGGGACTGACGGAGTCCGCTCGTGGCAGGCGAAGGCTTCTAGCCCGGACCCTCAATTTCCTTGAGCGAGCGGCCGGCGCGGTTCTTCCACGCGGTGAGGCCATTCGCGCTGCCGCCATGGATGACGGCAGCGGCCGCCGACGGGCTGCTGAACTCCGTGTCCTTCGTGAACGTCAGGAAGCCGTTCTTCTCGACCAGCAGTCCCTCCCCGAGCAACTCGCGGCGTCGGTTGAGGACGTAAGGATAGGATTCGGACGAGCCGCGCTCCTTGAGCACGGCGGTGGAGCCGCTGAACACGACGAAGCCGTTGGGTGTGCGCTGGCCCTTGGCCTCCGCGTCTTTGATGCGGCAGTACAGCATACCCTCGGCCTGAACACTCTCCGCCGCGCCCACCTTGGGCGTCAGCAAGTCGGAGCCCAGCACCGGCAGAACCTGGCGAATCCGGGCCATGAAGACCTCCATGTCCTCGCGATCGGACTCCGGGAGGCGGGATCCGCCCGATTCGTTCTGTTCGAGGGTGACCCGGTTAATGCGGGCCGCCTCCTTGATCAGCTGGCTTTCGAGGTAGCGGACGTGGGCCTTGGTGAGGTTCTCGTCCTTGCTGACGAAGACGATGGCGGAGACCCAAAACTCCTTGGTCTTGTGCTGCCGGATCCGATCCCGGATGACCTCGGCCTCGCCGATGTAGGCCCGCGGCATATTGGTGGCGGGGTCCGTGCCGGTGAGGATGTAGACACCGGTCTTTTCGAGCTCCTCGCGAGCGAGAAGATCATCGAGCTCCGTGCGCGGCGCCGCCACGGCCTTCCCGGTCCAGTTGGAGATCTCCGCCGTCCGCAGGCTCTTGGCGTCCCCGCGGGGAAGAAACAGCTTGATGGTCGCGGAGGCAGAGGGGGAGGGCATGGGAAATGATTCGATTGTCTTGCCAATGGATACAGTGAACTGGCGCTCAGGTGGCAAGGTGCATAAGCAATAGAATGTAGCAGCGGCACAAGGAGTGGTTCATTTCGGTAGGTCGTTCTTGAGTTATCAGCAGAATGTCTTCGCGCTTGCGGGTGGCCTCGGCTGGCGTAGTTAAACTCCTTCCATGCAGACGCTGGTGCGCATTCTCGTGGTTTCGTGGTTTCTAGTCGGGACCGTATGCGCGTACCAGCGCCTTGAGGTTCCCCAACCACGGGAGTTCAGCGCGCTCAAGGCGAGGGCGGACAAGGGAGACCGCGAAGCGATGTTCGCTCTCTTCCGCATCTACGATGGGAATCCCGGCTCGGGCATCGTACAGGCCGATGGCGACTCGGAATCGCTGGCATTCTTCTGGCTGCAGAAGGCCGCGAACGGCGGACACGCCGAGGCGATGTTCGAACTCGCGATCTACTGGAGATATTCGGAGGCGCCGGACCGGAAATCGAGGTACGTCCGGTGGCTCACCAAGTCGGCCGAGGCGGGATTAGGACGCGCGATGATGACATTGGCGGACGAGGCAAGTGGTTCCCAAGCGGTGACTTGGTACCAGAAGGCCGTGGAGGTCGGTCAGCCCGATGCATTTGCTCGACTGGCCGATGCCTATCTGATCGGGAGGGATGTTCCCTACGACCCGCAGAAGGCAATCGATTTGTTCACGCGAGGTTCGACGCTAAAGTCGGAGCAAGATCCGGAAGCTGGCGATCGTTACGATGCGGCGCATTGTATGTTCGAGCTCGGGCAATTGTATCGCAAGGGCGAACATGTCGCAATCGATGAGGCTGCGGCGGCAAAGTGGTTTCTCCGGGCATCGGAAGCGGACTACTTTATGATCAGCCCCTACGCCAACGTGTTACTCGCAGAACTGTTGATACGAGGTGGAGGTGTGCCCCGAGATCTTTCCAAAGCTCGAGATCTTCTTGGGTCGGTAAAGGAATGGAGCGAGAAAAAGGAGGCCGCTATAGCGGCTTTAACGGCTGCGGAGTCCGAGGAGGCTTTGCGTCAGTCGTTGAAGCGCGAGCGTACGGAAAGTGCTGGGACAACGGCTTCGGTGCGAGACAAGCTTGATCCGGCGGTGCCATCGGCTTCAGGTTTGGGCGACCGGGTTGGAGCCGGAAACGGAGCGGGCGGCGGCGAAGGTGTTGTGGCGGGCGCCGGCATCGGAGTCGGCTTGGGCGATCGGCTCCTGGTACCTCCGCGCGAACTCGCAGGAATGGAGCCGGTGGATGTTTACTTTATGATGGATGAGAGAGTCGCGCCTCCCGCGACACCGGATTCTCCTATCGATCACCGTAAGAGCATCCCCGGGACGATCGACTTCTCTTCGATGCGGATGTGGCTGATCGCCGACGAGACGGAATTCACTGAGGCGCAACGCATCCGCACTGTACGCGCTGGCCGACCTTACTCGATTAGGCTCCGGGGCAGTGACGTCACCGGCGGTCGAGTTATGCTGGGATGGGTGGCGTGGGTCTGCGTCAGTGACTGGTGGCCCAGCGGCTACGGTTACCCGAACGAGGGCGTCGGCTATTGCTATGGTGCGGCAACACTCGACGAGGCCTTGACGCGAGCTTACCGCACCGCAATTCGCGCTCTGCGCGAGAACTACTCCGGTCCGGTCCGATGCATTCAGGTTAATGCTGGCGTCTCCGCCAAACCGAAGCGGGATCTCTACCAACAAAACAAGACCTTCAGCGACATCTGTGAACTGACGTACAGCTTCGTGCTTGAGACGCCCTCTACTGAAAAGGAGGCGCGCGAATTTGGCTTCTCCATGATGCCACCGGAGAACCCGGATGAGTTTCCGCAATTCGCGCGTGTGACGATGCGCACCCGGAGATACCCTCAGGTGATTATTCGTCCCGGCTTTGCCAGAGATTACCCACGATCTTACGGCAGCTACGGTCTGGCTAACGCACCGGTACCGATCAACCCACGCCTCCGCTCGACGAAAGACGAGATCGTGGCTGCGGGCTTCCCGGATTATTTTTTCAAGGAAGCCTACTTCTCCGACGAGCCGCCCGCGTTCACGATACTGCCTTTCGGGAAGTAAACCGCTTCGGTTTGGAACGTTTGCGATCGGCCCCCGAGTGTGGTCCGGATCGTCGGAGTTGTCTAACGTCGCGCTCAGGGCGGGTCCGTTTTGCCAGGCAGTACAAACGAGCGGGCGATTCTGGTTTGTGCACCGGCAGCTTTGTTTCCCGTGTTGAATTGGACGGTTCGACCTGAATTGAGATCGTGCGAGGCGGTTCCCCTCCACCTGCCGGTTCCGATTGTTTTCTCCTTCGAGTGAATCGGAACTTTTCACCCCCGCCAATGCCGCCAAATCATCATCATCGCGGCGGTGTCGAGCTTGCAGTACTGCTCCAGCAGGGCGCGGCGGTTGTTCGTGTACTCGGGGGTGGCGTCGGTGCGGAAGAGGAGGTCCTGGTAGATGCGAATGGCGCCGCTGCCGTCGGCGACGACGTCTTCGTCGGCTGCGCTTTCGCCGAGGGGTAGGGGGTTTAGGGTCTTGTAGGGGTCGAGGGGGCGGCCGTCGTCGCCGATCTGCAGATACTCCGTGAACCACGGGTGGCGATGCACCGCGGGGGCGTTCCGCCAGATCGCGGGGAGGACGAGTTTGATTGAGGTGCGGCCCGCCATCTCGGGGTGGAAGTAATGCTCGAGCGCGAGGGCGTGGAGATCGCGGATCCGCGGGGACACGCGCTTGCGATTCTTGCCAACGAGGGTCTCCTGGCCGAGGAGGCGGTCGATCCACGCGGCGAGGTCGCGGGCTTCCTCCGGCGTGCCGGCGCCGTCGGGCAGGGGGGCGCCCGACGGGGCGGCGGCCAGCGCGGCGTGGAGTTGCTGGAGGACGGCCTTCAGGGTGCTCTGCTCAAAGGGCGACCACACGTACACGATGCCGGTCTCGCCGAGGCAGTCCCGCAGGGCGCGAGCGAAACGGAAGTTCGGGAAGGCGCGGTCGGTATTCAGCCAGGCGGTGTGCACCGAGCGGGGCAGGGGACGGTCCTCTGGCTCGTCGCTGCGGAGGCTGTGGCAGCTGAACTGGAACGCGACGCGTTCGTAGGGGTGCAGGCCGGCGTGGTGCGGGAGCGCGACGTTGCAGGCCTCGAAGTCCAGGAAATGCAGCGGAGCCTCCGGGGTCGGGCGGTGCGCCGCCAGTGTCTGGCGCAACGTGGCCGGGAGGTATTCGCTGCCGGCACCCTGGGAATGGGTCCACTGCAGGAGGCGGCGGTCGCGGCGGGGGCCTTCCTTCCCGAGGTCGGTTTTGTCGAGGTCGAGCAGCGACGCGCGGCCGCGGCAAAGCAGGGCCGCGACGGGGTCGGGGTTGCTCTTGGTCGCAATCTGGGTCACCCGGTGGAGATCGAGGATGTGGTGCGGTGTGGCGGCGAGGGTGCCCCAGCATTCCGCAAAGCCGTGCCGGCCTTTGGCGGCGGCCTCGGTGGCGGCGGGGCCGGAAAGCCGGTATTCGCAGGAGCGGCAGAGGCGGTACTGTTGGTCCAGCATCACCGGGCTGGGCGCGACCGTCCCGTCGGGCCGGATCAGCGCGAGGAGTTCGGCCGCGCGGGCCTGCACGCGCGGGAGGAGGTGCTGGGCGATGGGGGTGACGTCGCGGAGCGTGACGAGCTTCGAGTCGAGGAGGTCCTGGGTGTCGCCGAGGTAGCGCACGAGGGGCCGCTGGCGCGGCGCGTCCGGGGTGTCGCCGGCGCGGGGTTTGAGGTCGAACCGTGCGAGCGTTTCGCAGTCGCGGGCGACGGCCGACTTGTCGACGAGGCAGAGCCAGGCCTTGAAGTGCTTGATCCCCGCGAGATCGCCGGGCGGGACCGTGCCGGGCGGAACCGTGCCGGAGCGGGCTGTGCCGGGGGGGAATGTGCCGGAGGGGGCGGTGCCCGGCGGGAACGTGCCCGGGTGGAATGTGCCGGGCGCGAACGCCGCCTGCAGGACCATCCACTGGAACGTGACGTCGAGGAGGTAGGGCATCCACTTGGCGTTGGGCTCGAGGAGACCGCCCGCCCGCTTGAGCAGGAATTCCTCCAGCGCGTCGTTGCCGTCGGATGCCTCGCCGTCGGGCTCGTCGGAGCGGACGGACGACGACTTCACCTCGATGAGGTGGAGGGTGTCGCCCTCGCGGCGGAGGATGTCGATCCGGGCGAGGCGCCGCTCGTGGAACGCGGCGGCCTCGTAGATGACGACGCGCTCGCTGGCGACCAGGGCCTCGCGGGTGCGTGCGAAGGCGCGGAGCTGGTCGCGCTCGTCGACGAGATCAAGCCCGCCGGGAAACTTGGCCTTGGCGAGGAGCTCGATCATGAACCCGCCGTCGGCGAGGAACTGGATGTAATCGTTGTCGTCGAGGTTGGACGGATACCGGGCCTTCTTGTAGCGGAGCTTGGCGGCGCAGTCGTAGCCGACCTTGAAGTCGGACTTGGAAAGGTAGGGCGAAGGCATGGTGAGCGTGCGGGAGGATAGCCGATGGGGTCGGACAAGAAGTGGCCGAGTCGGCGTGGGGAAAGTACGCGCCTTGAGCCATGAAGCATTCATCCATGCGATCGTCTCTCGGAGATCCTCTAGGCG
>CAZEJZ010000149.1:0-6793 GCA_964512415.1 uncultured Opitutaceae bacterium | reverse complement strand
TACTGACGGAGTATTGCTGTCGGTGGCTGGCGGCACTCGCGGCCGGTCGCATCCCCGCTGGGCGGGGCCCCTGCTTCCTGCTCATGCCGCTACCTCGCGATCCTTGAATCGGCCATAGGTGTAGTGGGCCGCGCAGGCGCCTTCGCTGGACACCATGCACGAGCCCATCGGGCTCTCGGGCGTGCACACCGTGCCGAAGAGCCGGCACTCGGTCGGGCGCTTGACGCCCCGAAGGATCGCGCCGCACTCGCACTGCTTGTGGTCGGGCACCGCCCGGTAGCTCAGGCCGAAGCGACGCTCGGCGTCGAGGACCTCGCGATCCACCGCCCGCTGAACCGGGTGGTGAAGCGGCTGTGCGACGTCGTCGGTGGGACGGTGGGGCTGATCCTCTCCCTCCCGTGGATCCTGGTACTGAGCCTCCTCATCCGCCGCGAGTCGCCGGGCGCTCCCGCGCTCTTCGCGCAGCAGCGCATCGGCGCACGGCAGAGGCCCTTCGTGCTCTACAAGCTGCGCAGCATGCACCCGGAGGCGGCGGCGGACGACCACCTGCACCAGAGCACTCCGGCGAACGATCCCCGTCTCCTGCGCATCGGCGCGTGGATGCGGCGCTGGAACCTCGATGAGCTCCCGCAATTCTGGAACGTGCTCAAGGGTGACATGAGCCTCGTCGGCCCCCGGCCGGAGCGCCCGGCCCACGTGGCGCGCCTCTCCACGGAAATCCCACATTACCTGCCGCGGCACCTCGTGAAGCCCGGGCTCACCGGCTGGGCGCAGGTGAACGGACTGCGCGGCGAGGGCGACCTCGTCCGGCGCATCCAGCACGACATTGCCTACATCGAGAACTGGTCGCTGCTGGGAGACGTGCAGATCATCCTCCTCACGTTCCTCCGCTGGAAGAACCCGGCCGCGTGAACCCAGCGCGATCTCGGGCCCTCGGCCCGGACGGCAAGGGCGGTCGCGCCCGTGGAGGCAGTCCGGCCACCGGCCGACGGGCCGCCTGATGTTCCCGTCGTCCCGCCCGGATCACGTCGGCTGCACCCGCCGCCGCCCGCTCCAGCGGGCGCGCCAGCGCGAGATCCGTTTCCACAGACCAAAGGCGAGACGGTAGCGCCACTCGACCCAACGCGAGCCGCGCGGATTGAGGTGCTTCAGGAACACATCGCGGTTCGCATCGAAGATCGCCTCCGACATCCGCTCGAAGTCGCGATCGACGCTCTGGCCCTTCAGGTGCACGATGCTCCACCGGCCATCGTAGACGATCCGCCGACCGGCGGCGCGCACGCGCAGGCAGAGGTCGAGGTCATCGCCGTACATGAAGAAAGTCTCATCGAAGCCGCCGAGCCGCGTGATCAGGTCGCGCGGCCCGAGCATGAAGGCGCCGTTGATCGCGCCGACGTCGTAGGTGCCGCGCTCGGGCAGATGCGTCAGATTGTAGCCACAAAACCACCGCGCCCGCGGAAAACGCCGGGCGAGGCCGGATGCGCGGCAGAAACCGTCCCACAGGCTGGGAATCCCGCGCCGGCAGGCGAGGTCCATGCTCCCATCGGCGAGCTCCAGACGCGGTGAAATCAATCCGACGTCGGGCTCCGCGCGCAGGCGCGCGATCAGCGCCTCCAGCACCCCGGGCCGGAGCACGGTGTCGGGATTCAGGAACAGGACGATGGCTCCCTGCGTGGCGTGGAGGCCCCGGTTATTGGCGCGACCGAAACCAAGGTTGGCCTCCGGTTCGATGGCCTTCACCCACGGGTACTCCGTGCGGAGCAGCGTCAGCGTGCCATCCGCGTCGCGACTGTTGTCGATCACGCAGACCTCGACGCCCTCGCCGCCAATCTCCCGGGGAAGCGAGTCCAGGCACGCAGGCAGTTCACCCCGCGACTGGAAGGCAACGATGATGATCGAGAGCGCGGCCGACATGGCAGATGCAGCCTTGAGCCAATTGCATCCGCGAGCAACCTTCGCCTCATGCCCCTCTTGAGCGTGATCCTCGTCTGCCGCAATCCCGGCTCCCGGGTGCGCGACGCGGTGGCGTCCGTGCTGGGGCAGGAACCCGCCGATGGCGACGCACGCGGGATCGAGCTGGAAATCGTGGACGGTGCCTCCACGGACGGCACCGTCGCCTGGCTGGGCACGCTGAACGACGATCCCCGCGTCCGGTGGTCGAGCGCGCCCGACGGCGGCGTCTATGCAGCGATGAACCTCGGCCTGCAGCGCGCCCGGGGCACGTGGTGCCTGTTCCTCGGCGCGGACGATGTCCTCGCCGGCCCGGGGGTGCTGGCGGCGGTGGCCCCGAGCCTACGGATCAGTGACGCCGACCTCGTGGTCGGCCATGCGACTTACACCGATGGGCGCCGCTATGCGCCTTCCCCTCGCCGCCACGCGTGGCGGAACTTCGCCCATCACCAGGCCTGCTTCTACCGCACCGCGACGCTGCGTCAGCTCGGGGGCTATGACACCTCGCTGCGGCTGCAGGCCGACTATGACCTCAACCTCCGGTTGCTCCAAGGGCGCGCCGGAGTGAAGGAGATCGCGGTGCTCGTCGCCCGGTGTTCGCCGGGCGGACTCAGCGATTCCGGGCTGTGGGTGAATTACCGCGAGGAAATCATCGTGCGCCACCGTTACGTTCGCGCTTGGCGGGCGCTGCTCTGGGACGCCGCGGCGGTGGCCCGGTTCGTCCGAAAAGCGTGGCGGCGTCGCACCCGGACCGCCCGCCCCGCATCCGACGCGCGCACCTAGGGCGCGCGCAGTCCGACGGCCTCGGCGGCCAGCGTGCCGAGCGTGCGGCGAAGATCCGCCACATCGCCCTTTCCGTGCGGATGCAGCCGGCTCGACAGGAAGATGACGAAGCTGCGCGAATCCGGATCGATCCAGAGCGAGGTTCCGGTGAAACCGGTGTGACCGAAGGAGCGTCCGACGGGAAACACGCTTCCCCGAGGCGCGGAGTAACGCGTATCGATGTCCCAGCCGAGTCCCCGGCGGTCCGCGCCGTCGGTTTGCACGCGGGTCATTTCCGCGACGGAGGCGGACGAGAGCACCGGCCGACCGTCGGGGGCACGGCCCGAAGCGAGGATCATGCGGCAGAACCGGGCCAAATCACCGGCGGTGGTGAAGAGTCCAGCATGGCCCGCGACGCCGCCCATGGCCCGGGCAGTGGGATCATGGACCACGCCGCGCAGCATCGCATCATCCGCTCGCTCCGTCGGCGCGATGCGCAGGCGGAGCACCGCCGCGGGACGGAAACCGGAATCGGTCATACCCAGCGGCGCGAAGATCTCGCGCGCGGCGTACCGGTCCAGTTCCTCACCAGTGACGGTTCGGACGAGTTCACCCAGCACGATGAAGTTGATGTCGCTGTAGACGAAGCGCTCGCCGGGGGCGGACTGCAACCGCTCGGCACTCGCCAACGCCAGCGCGACCGCGCGGCCCGTCCACGGCGGTTGGCGACTGAGCCCCGGGCGCAAGCCGGAGGTGTGCGTCAGAAGCTGGCGCACCGTCACGGCCCCCTTGCCCTCGGCCGCAAAGTCCGGAAGCCAGCGCGCCACCGGGGCGTCGAGTGCGAGGCGGCCCCGCTCGACCTGCTGCAACACGGCGGTGGTCGTGACCACGACCTTGGTCAACGAGGCCGCGTCGTAGATCGTGTCACGCGTCGCGGCTTCGACCTCCGGTTCCACCGCCCGCAAACCGTAAACCCGCACGTGGTCCGCATCGGCGTGGCCGAGCCAGAGGACGCCGCCGGGGGCGCGACCCGCGAGGATGGCGGTATCGATTGCGGCGTCCATGCCCGCGAGGGAAGACGGCGCGAATCCCGGCCCGGCGGGCTGCGGCGGCAGTGCCGCGACGGCGGGAGCGGCGGTGCCGAGGACCACCGCCAACAGCAAGATCCAGCGGGACGCGCGCCGGCCCTCGTTCACCAACGGACCTGCTCGAGGTAGCGGAGCGACTTGACGATCTGGTGCTCGGCGTCAGCCGACTCGTCCTCGATGAAGTAGTGCTTCACCCCGTACTTCTCGGCGGCGGCGAGCACGACCGGCCAGTTGACCTGGCCGCTTCCCAGTGCGACGTCATCGTTGGGGTCGGCCTTGCCGGTGTGGATGCCGGTGGGCAGGCCCTTCCGATAGTCCTTGAGGTGCATCAGTTCCCAGCGGCCCGGGTACTTGGCCAGCCACGCCTCGGGGGACTGGCCCGGGTGGATCGTCCAGAGCACATCCATCTGAAAGCAGACATACTTCGGATTGGTCTCCTGCATCAGGATGTCCATCGCGGTGGTGCCCTCGCCCGCCGCGCCGGGGGCGAATTCGTAGCCGTGGTTGTGGTAGAAGACCTTCATGCCGTCGGCGGCCATCACCTCGCCCGCTCGGTTGAAGACCGCGGCGGCGTTGCGGGCGTCGGCCGCGTCGAACGTGCCCTCGTGGGAAATCCACGCACAGCCGACGTACTTGATCCCCAGCGCCTTGGCCTCGCGGCGCACGCCCTCGGGGTCGTCGCGGAGCCGGCTGAACGGGAAGTGCATCCCGATCGGCTTGAGCCCCCGGGCATCCAACTCACGCCGGAACTCCTCCGGCGTTTGCTTGTAGGTGCTGGCGAGCTCCACCTCCTGCGTGCCGTAGGCCTTGACGATGTCGAGGGTGGACGGCCCGTTCTTGATGAACAAGCCGCGCAGGCTGTAGAGCTGGATGCCGAGCGGACCCTTGAAGCTGGCCCCGGTGCCCGGAGCGGGGCTGGCGGCCAGCAGGGAGGAAGCAGCGAGCAGGGAAAGCGCGGCGGCGCGGACAAGCGAAGATTTCATGGGGAGGGGAATCGGAGGAGGGGCAAGAAAAGGAACGAGACGAACGTACCAACCGGGACGAGTCAGGCAAGCCGTGCCGCCGCGTCAACCGCCGCAGGTGGCCCCGCGGGGGCGGCGAAATCAGCCCAGCGGGGGCAGGTTGCGCCGCTCGCGATCCTCGCGCCGCTGCTGCGCGGCCGCACGGAACGCGCTGAAGCAGCTTGAAAACAGGAAGATCGCCATGATTCCCGTCCAGAGGGAACCGCTCCAGAAGGCGAGCCCCACCAAGGCGGCGATGCCGACCAAGCCGAGACCGCTGGCGATCCATAGACTGGTCACCGGACCAAGTCCGAACCAAAGCAGCGACCGCAGGATCTGGCCGCCATCGAGGGGGTAGATCGGCAGCAGATTGAAGATCAACAGCAGCAGATTGATCCGTTGGAGCTCGAAGAGAAAGATCCCCAGGTCCGTGGAGCGTCCGAAGCCGTCGATCGACTCGGCCTGGAGTTGCACGAGCAGCAGCACCGGCACGAGGACCACATTCACGAGGGGGCCAGCGGCGATGCTCCAGAGATGGGCGCCGGGCCGCGGAGGCGGGGAAACGAAGGCGATGCCGCCGAGTGGCCACAGAATGATGCGCTCGGCATAGCCCCCGGTCTGCCGACAGGCCAAGGCATGGCCGAACTCATGCATCAGCACGATGCAGAACAGGCTGATGTACTCGATCGCGTTCCAGCCGAGGGAGCTGTACTGGCCAGCCCGCGACGTCACGACGTAGATCGCGACGAGAAACCAGGACCAGTGCAGCGAAACGCGGATACCCGCGAAGCGAAAGAGCGGCAACGAACCGTCGGTGGACTGTAGCACGCGACGGTGCTACGCCCGCACCGCACGGGTGCCAAGGGGAAAGCGGCGCCCGCGGGACACCGCAGACGGGTCGTTGGGATCAGGGCTGGCGCGTCGGCAGCTTCTCCGCCGCCCAGTCCTTGAAACCGCCGGCGTTGGCCACGGTCACGCCTTGCTTCGAGAGCGCCTCACCGATGTTCCCGGCCCGTCCGCCCGACCGGCAGTACAGGATCACTTCCTTGCCCTTCACGGACTCAAGGAACGGCTTCCAGAGTTTCTGGTCCCCACGGAAATCGCTCATCGGCAGCAGCACCGCGGGGGCGGCAACCCCCGACTCCGCCCACTCCGCCGGCTCGCGCACATCGACCAGCACCGCCTTGCCCTCAGCCACGCGTCGCGCCGCCTCCGCCGCCGTGATGCGCGGCACCTCCGCCAAGGCAAGAACCGGGAAAATCAGGCCGACGAAACCGAGCAGCACACGCTTGAGGGAAACGTTCATGGGACCACCCTCTCGCGCGGCCGCACCGACGGCAAGTCTTCGGCGGTGATTTTTCACTGCGCCGTGGGCTCGACAGTGCGGACGGATTCGCCTCCTTCTCTCTCCTCCCCGCACATGGCCTTTCCCACCCCGACCGCCCCCACCGTGCCTTCGTCCTCCTCCGCCGCACCGGCGCACGACCGCGCCGCCTCACCGGAACGACGCGCGTTCCTCGCCGCCGGAGCCGCGGCCGGCGCCCTTGCGATCGCGGGGCCGCTCGCGGCGGCGGATGCCCGGCCGACCCCGAACGACGAAGATCCCCTCGTTGCGCGGCTCATCCGCGAGAACGACGCCTTGGTCCTCGCCCAACTCGCCCTGCAGGACCTCCGCCCCGGCGTCCGCGGCCACGGCGGCGTTCCCGATCCGTACGGTATCCCCAGCGCGAATACCACCGGCGCGTTCATCTCCGTCCTCGCCTGCGCCTACGCCAGCCCCACCTCGCAGCACCACCGCTCGCCCCGCCTGCGCGAGGCGCTGCTCCTCGCGGCGGACGCCCTGCTCGAGTTGCAGCACGCGGACGGGACGATCGACCTCGCGATCACGAACTTTGCCTCGCCCCCGGACACCGCGTTCGTGACCGAGTACGTCGCTCCGGCCTACGAAGTCCTCCGCTCCGACCCGGGATCGGATGCCGCCCCGATCCTCGC
>CAZEJZ010000148.1:0-6836 GCA_964512415.1 uncultured Opitutaceae bacterium | reverse complement strand
GTGCTGCGAATAGGCCGTGCCCACCTTCTTCTCGACGGTGACACCGGGATAGTTACCGACCTTCTGCTTCAGGCCGGTGAGCGCGTTGAACAGCGTCGACTTGCCGCAGTTCGGGTTGCCGACCAAGGCGTAGACCGGCGCACGACCGGCGGAGGGCGCACTTGCGCTCGAGACCGCGGCGGAGGCGCTCATGACGGGGAGATCGGCTCGACGAGGATGGAGTCTGCGTCCGCGCGCCGCAGGCTCAGGCGGTAGCCTCGGACCTCGATCTCCAGGGGATCACCCAACGGCGCGGTGCGCACCAGAGTGAGACGCGTCCCAGGCAGCAGACCCATCTCGCGAAGGCGCAGGAACGCGGATCCCGCCGGCGGATACGAACGGAGGGTCGCCTGCCGTCCGAGGCCGAGCTGCGAGAGGGAGATCGTCTGGGACATCGCTCGGCCGGGCTCAGGCGCCGGAGCCGAGTCGCTCCACCAAAATCTGACTCGCCGCCCCGTGGCTGAGCGCAATGCGCGTGCCGTTGATCCGGCAGATGACCGGGGACTGCCCCGAGACCTTCGTGACCACCGTCGACTCACCCAATCCCAGCTCCCGGATCCGCTCCCGAAACGCTCCCTCCCCACTCAACTCATAGACCCGTCCGCTCGCGCCGGCCGGAAGCTGACACAGCGGCAAACGCTCGGGCTGACCAGACGGTGGAAAGGGCGAAGGCATGACGGAACGCCGCCAAGACTGCTGAGACTGAGTTTCAGAGTCAATCTTCCCGACCCGCAAAAACGGGTCCTTCGCGTGCTGCCTGCGGCCGTCGGGGGAGCACGCCTGCCAATAAAAAAGGCCGGGCACCGCGAGGGGCGCCCGGCCGGGAGAATCAGGAAACGAGAAGCGGCTTAGGCCTTCTTCGCGGGGTTCGTACCACCGCACTTCTCGCAGTTCTTGCCGGCGGCATTGGCCTCGACGCAGCACTTGTGGTCGCACGCGTGGCCGGCCTTCTCGGCCTTGACGCAGCACTTGCCCGGGGTGCCCGCGGGCTTGGCCTTCGGAGCGGCGGTTTCAGCAGCGAACGCAACGCCCACGGCGAGAACCGAGGCGGCAACAAAAGCACTGAGGGAGCGGATCGAGATCATGACGGAAGACTGACGCGCGAAAGAATGTGACGCAAGCAGATAACTTCGGCGTGCCTGCAGCGGCCGCACTAACGGCGGCGAGCCTTCACCGTCAACTGCGCCACGGCAAAGCGCACCACCCCTTCGAGGCGCTCCACCTCACCCGGATCGAGGTCGAACTTCTCCTTCAAGGTCTTCTCGGCGCGGGCGCGCGCCTCCTCGACGGCGTTCACGTCGATCTTTTCTTCAGCGATCGCGCTCTCGGCGAGCACGGAGACGCGATCCCCGTTGACGTCGGCAAACCCTCCGCCGACGGCGAGGTGGGCGGTCTTGCCATCCTTGGTGACGCGCAGTTCGCCGGCCGCCACCTGCGTGAGCAGCGGAATGTGGCCGGGGAGGATGCCGATCTCACCCTCAACCGTGGGAATGACCACGGTGTCGATGGTGTCGGAATACACCCGGGCTTCGGGGGTGACGATTTCGAGGGTGAGAGGCATGGAAGGGACGAACGAGGGACGGCCGACGCAGGAGCGGCAGCGCGTCGATTACTTCTTCGCGCTGGCGATGACTTCCTCGATGCCGCCCTTCATGTAGAAGTCGCCTTCCGGGACGTCATCGAGCTGGCCATCGAGGATCATGCGGAAGCCACGGACGGTTTCCTTGACGGGCACGTACTTGCCCGGCGTGCCGGTGAACACCTCGGCGACCGCGAACGGCTGCGACAGGAAGCGCTGGAGCTTGCGGGCGCGGTAGACGGTGAGCTTGTCCTCGGGGGAAAGCTCATCGAGACCGAGAATCGCGATGATGTCCTGGAGGTCCTTGTAGCGCTGCAGCACGCGCTGCACTTCGCGGGCGACCTTGTAATGCTCGTCGCCGACGACGGACGGCTCGAGGGCCTTGGAGACCGAGGCGAGCGGATCGACGGCCGGGTAGATGCCCAGCTCGGCGATGGAACGCTCGAGCACGATCGTCGAGTCCAAGTGCGCGAACGTGTTCGCGGGCGCCGGGTCGGTGAGATCGTCCGCCGGCACGTAGACCGCCTGGACGGACGTGATCGAGCCCTTCTTCGTCGACGTGATGCGCTCCTGGAGGGTGCCCATCTCGTTGGCGAGCGTCGGCTGGTAACCCACCGCGGACGGCGAACGGCCGAGCAGCGCGGACACCTCGGAGCCGGCCTGCGAGAAGCGGAAGATGTTGTCGATGAAGAGCAGCACGTCCTGGTTCTTCTCGTCGCGGAAGTACTCGGTCATCGCCAGCGCCGACAGCGCCACGCGCATACGGGCACCCGGCGGCTCGTTCATCTGGCCGTACACCAGCGCGACCTTGGACTTGCTGAGGTCCTTCTGGTCGATGACGCCGGCATCGGACATTTCATGATAAAGGTCATTGCCCTCGCGGGAGCGCTCGCCGACGCCGGCGAACACGGAGTAGCCGCCGTGGGCCTTGGCGATGTTGTTGATGAGCTCGAGGATGACGACGGTCTTGCCGACGCCGGCACCGCCGAACGCACCGGCCTTGCCGCCCTTGATGAACGGGCAGATCAGGTCGATGACCTTGATGCCCGTCTCGAGGATCTGCGCCTTGGTGTCCTGCTCCGCGATCGTCGGGGCCGGGCGGTGGATCGGGTAACGCTTCTCATGCGGCACCGGGCCGCGGCCGTCCACCGGGGTGCCGGTGACGTCGAAGATGCGGCCGAGCACGCCGTTGCCGACCGGGACGGAGATCGGGCTTCCCGTATCCACGGCCGCCATACCCCGCTTCAGCCCCTCCGAGGAGGACATTGCGATCGCGCGCACAAGGCCGCCACCCAGGTGCTGCTGCACCTCAAGGGTGAGCTTCTCCGGCTTGCCGCCCACGACGAAGTCGATGGTCAGCGCCTGGAGGATGGGGGGAACGGCGCCCTCGGCGAATTGGACGTCGACCACGGGGCCGATGACTTGGACGATCTTACCGGAGTTCATAGTGTCAAAGGGGACGGAGGGTAAAGCAGAGGGGGTGGACGGGGCGGGAGGGGGCGTCAGGCGGCGAACGACGCCGCGGCTATCTCAAGGATTTCCTGCGTGATCGCAGCCTGGCGCGCCTTGTTGTACTCGAGCGTGAGGTCGCCGAGCAGCTTGGTCGCATTGTCCTTGGCGGTCTTCATCGCCACCATGCGTGCGCTGTGCTCCGACGCCTTGGCCGACAGCGCGAGTTGGTAGACGTAGCGGTTGACGTAGAACGGGAGCAGCGCCTCCAGCACGGTCTGCGCGTCCGGCTCGAAGATCATGTCGCGGTTGTCCGCGAAGACCTCGCCCTCGGCGCCGGCCGACGTGCGGGCGGTGTCGATGAACGAGCGCAGGTTGCCCAGCGGCAGGATCGGACGGACCATCGCCTCCTGCACGAGCGTGTTGCGGAAGCGCGAGTAGATGACCTCGATCGTGTCGATCGTGCCCTCAAGGTAGAGCTTCACCATGTACTCGACGGCGACGCGGATCTCGGAGAACGCGACGCGGTCGGAGACCGGGAAGTCGGCGACGAGATCGCGCTTCGTCCGGGCGAGGTACTGGGCGCCCTTGCGCCCGACCGCGACGAACTTCGCCGGCGTCTTCACCTCGGCGACGTGCTTGAACAGGTTGCTGTTCAGCGGACCGCACAGGCCCTTGTCGGTCGAGATGAGGAGAATGCCGCGGGTGCGGACCTCGCGCGTGACGAGGAACGGGTGCTGGGACTCCTCGACACGCGTCGAGAGCGCGGCGAGCATGCGGGACATCAGCTGCGAGTAGGGCCGGCCGGCGAGGGCCGCCTGCTGCGCCTTCTTCATCTTCGACGCCGCGACCAGCTCCATCGCCTTCGTGATCTGGCGGGTGTTCTTGACCGACTTGATGCGGCGTCGGATATCGCGGGTGGAAGCCATGATTCAGCGTTGACCGAAGGAGGAGACGGAAGCGGGACGGAGGGGGGACGGGCTTAGGCGGAGAAACTGGCCTTCCACTCCTCGACGCCGACCTTGATCTTTTCCTCGAGGTCCTTGTCGAGCGCCGCCTTGGTGCGGATCTCGGCGAGGACGGCGTCCTTGCGCGTGGCGAAGAACTCGCGGAGCGAGACGCTCGCGGCCGTCACCTGCTTGAGCTCGAGGCTGTCGTAGAAGCCCTTCTGCATGGCCCACAGCGTGACGACCTGCTGCTCGATCGGAATCGGGTTGAAGGCCGGCTGCTTGAAGAGCTCAACGATGCGGCTGCCGCGATCGAGCTGGGACTTCGTCTTCGCATCGAGGTCGGAACCGAACTGCGCGAAGGCCGCCAACTCGCGGAACTGCGCCAGCTCGCCCTTCAGCTTACCGCCGACCTGCTTGGTCGCCTTGATCTGCGCGGACGAGCCGACGCGGGAGACGGAGAGACCGACGGACACGGCAGGGCGGATGCCCTGGTTGAAAAGATCGGTCTCGAGGAAGATCTGTCCATCGGTGATGGAGATGACGTTCGTCGGGATGTATGCCGAGACGTCGCCGGCCAGCGTTTCGATGATCGGCAACGCGGTCAGCGAGCCCTTGCCGTCGAGGCGCGCGGAGCGCTCGAGCAGGCGGCTGTGCAGGTAGAACACGTCGCCCGGGTACGCCTCGCGGCCGGACGGACGCTTGAGGATCAGCGAAATCTGGCGGTAGGCGACGGCGTGCTTGGAGAGATCGTCGTACACGATCAGCGCGTCCATGCCGTTTTCCATGAACCACTCGCCGATCGCCGCACCGGAGTACGGGGCGAGGTACTGGTTGGCGGGGTTGTCGGCGGCGGGAGCCGCGACGATCACGGTGTACTCGAGCGCGCCGGCGGCCTCGAGGGCGCCGATGGTGCGGACGATGTTGGAATTCTTCTGACCGACCGCGACGTAGATGGAGTAGACCGGGCGGAACTTCGGGTCACCGCTGGCGAGGCCGACCTTGTTGATCTTCGCCTGGTTGATGATCGTATCGATCGCGATCGTCGTCTTGCCCGTGCCGCGGTCGCCGATGATCAGCTCGCGCTGGCCACGGCCGATCGGGATCATGGAGTCGATCGCCATGATGCCGGTGAAGAGCGGCTGGGAGACGGACTTGCGCACCACGATACCGGGGGCGATCTTCTCGACCGGGTAGGATTCGGACGACGCGATCGGGCCTTTGCCGTCGACCGGGGCGCCGAGGGCGTCGACCACGCGGCCGAGCAGACCCTTCCCGACGGGGACGGAGAGGAGCTTGCCCGTCGTCTGGACCTCGTCGCCTTCCTTCAGGCGGGAGACGTCACCAAGCACGACGCAGCCGACCTCGTCCTGCTCGAGGTTCAGCGCGATGCCGATCGCACCACCCGGGAACGAGACCATCTCGTTGTACATGACGTCGGAGAGGCCGTCGATCTTGGCGACGCCGTCGGCGACGGTGCGAATGACACCCGTGTTCTTGCGGACGGCCTTGCTGGAAAGCTTGGCGATCTGCTGTTCGATTTGTTCGAGGACCGTGCTCATGCGACGAGAGGGTTGCGGGGGAAGACTACGTGGTTGAAAGGGGAAGGGAAACTAGACAGAGAGGCCGGCGAGCTGCTGCGCGACGGAGGATTCATAAACATCATCGCCGACGCGCACGCGCAGACCGGCGAGCAGGCCGGGGTTGGCCTTGGCGACGCCGGCGACGGCGCGGCCGTAGCGGCCGGACATCGTGGTGGCGATGGACTGCACCAACGAATCGGCGATCGGGCCGGCGTGTTCGATCACGGCCTGGCCCTTGGCGTACTCCGCGCGGACGAGCCGCTGGTACGCGCGCAGCACGGCGATCGGCCGGGCGGGCGGATGCTTCTCGAGGTACTGCAGCACCGCGCCGACATGCTCGGTCGAGAGCGTGCCTCCGACGAGACTGAGGGAGAAGAGCTGGCGGGCGGGCTGCTGGTCCTGCTTCGGCATGGCGCGGAAAAAGAAAAGGGGCGCGGATTAGACGCCGGTGAGCTCGCGGGCGGCGGCGTCGTTGTAGCGCGAGCGCTCCGCGTCGGAGAGCTCCTTGGCCAGCACGCGCTGGGTGGTGGCGACGACGAGGCGGGCGATCTCGCCGCGCGCCTGGTCGAGCATCTTGCGGTGCTCGAGCTCGATGGCCTGCTGGGCCTTGGTGATGATGCCGTTCGCGCGCTCGGTGGCCGCCGCGGTCTCGCGCTCGGCGAACTCCTTCGCGGTCTTGCGGGCCTCATCGATCACGCGCGTCGCGTCCTGCTGCGCCGCCTTGATCAGCGCCGCACACTCCTGCTGCGCCGCAGCGAGCTGCGCCTTCGTCTCGTCGGCGTACTTCAGCCCGGCGGCGATCTTCGCCTGCCGCTCCTCCAAGGTCGCGAGCACCGGCTTGAACGCAAAGCGCCAGAGCACGAACGCGACGATCGCAACGTTGACGACCTGGGCGATGATGTACGGCGCGCTGATGCCGAAGTCGCCCGCGATCTTGGTGATGCCGCCCGCCGCCGCGGCGTGGGCTGCGGCGTCATGACCGGTGGAAGCTGCGAAGAGGAACAAGGAGGAGAACATGGCGGAACAGGTCGGAAAGAAAGGGGCCGCGGCGGATGCGCTCCACCGCGGCGGTAAACAAACCCGAGGTCAGCTTACTTGCCGAGGAACAGCGCGTAGAACGCGACGGCTTCGGCGAGCGCCATGCCGATGATGCCTTGCACGAGGATCTTCGTGGAGGCGCCGGGATTGCGGCCGACGGCTTCAGCGGCCTTGAAGCCGACGAGGCCTACGCCAATGGCG
>CAZEJZ010000147.1:0-6844 GCA_964512415.1 uncultured Opitutaceae bacterium | reverse complement strand
GGCCCCACTGGCCATCGGCCTTCTTGGCGAGGAGCACCCCGTAGCCATCCTTGATGCCAAGGATCAGGCCGCCCTTGAACTGGTTGGTGATCACGAGGGCGCGGGCGCGGGCGAGCACGTCGGCCGGGATGGCGGTGGTGGGATCGGCCTGGAACTCGCGCAGGATTGCCTCGCAGGTTTCGATGCGGACGATGCAGTCCTTGCGTTCAAGGGGCCGCTGGGCGAGGAGGGCGGACGGTGCGACGAGCGTGACCAATCCGATCAAGGCGGCGAAGAGGAACGAAGTTTTCATGAGTCTCAGCGAAGAGTGCACTATGCACGGAAGGAAAGGCTTGGAAAGCGCGGAGTCAAAGACCGCGGATCGGCGGGGAGGGTTCCCGGAAGTGCCGCGGCCAGCGGGGTTCGACGGTGGCGAAGTCGAGGGGCTCCGCCCGCGCGGGGCGGGTCGGCGGATGAGACGGAGCCGTGAAAGGTGCGGGCCCGCGCTTGACCCCCGGCGCGGGGCTCGTTGTTTCCGGCGGCATGGCCACCTCCCTGTCCTCCGAAGCCTCGCGCATCACGGAATCGCCCGCCTTCCAGCGGCTCGTCGTGGGCATGATCCTGTTTGCCGGCCTCCTCGTTGGTCTCGAGACCCATGCGGCCCTGATGGCGAGGATCGGCGGGTGGCTGCACCACCTTGATCGCGTGGTCCTCGGCTTCTTTGTCGTGGAACTGGCGCTCCGGATCGCGGCCTGCGGGCGGCGCCCGTGGATGTACTTCCGGGACCCGTGGAACGTCTTCGATTTCCTCATCGTGGCGGTGTGCCTGCTGCCCTTTGCGACCACCTTCGCGGCGGTGCTGCGGTTGGCCCGGGTGCTGCGCGTCCTGCGCTTGGTGACCGCGCTGCCGCGGCTGCAGATCCTCGTCGGGGCGCTCCTCAAGAGCGTGCCCTCGATGGGCTACGTGGCGCTTCTGCTCAGCCTCCACTTCTACGTGTACGCGGTGATCGGGGTGACCTTCTTCAGCGCGGCGGATCCGGAGAAGTTCGGCGGCCTCGGGCGGGCCGTCCTCACCCTGTTTGAAGTCGTGACCCTGGAAGGGTGGGTTGACGTGATGGATGCCCAGATCAAGGGCTTGGGTTCGGCGTGGATCCCGGTGACCTACTTCGTCAGCTTCATCCTGCTTGGCACGATGATCATGCTGAACCTGCTGATCGGCGTGATCGTGAATGGCATGAGTGAGGCGCGGGAGGAGACGGAGGATGCGGCGCGCGCGGCGCGCGGCGGCCGGCCATCGGTCACCGACGAACTGGCGGATCTCCGACGCCAGGTGGATGCCCTGGCGGGCGGGATCGCCGCGCTGCAGCGCCGGATCGAGTCGGACGGCCGCGGCGGCCCGCCCCGGCGCTGAGGGGGCGCGACGCGCCGGCGGCGGACGCTGGGCTCCAATTGACATCAACATCATCTTGATGTTCATGTTGAAGGGTGAAGACGATCACCATGGTTGAACTCCGCACGCAGTCCACGCGAGTGGTGCGCGACTTGGAGCGCGGCGTACGGCTGGCGCTGAGCTACCGGGGCAAGCCGCTGGCGGAGCTTGTGCCGGTGGCGAACCGGGAGATCGCGTCGCCCTTGGATGCGCTCGCGTTGGCGCAGAAAGCCGCCGCGGCGCGGTCCGATCACCCGAAGGCCGTGGCGGCTTATCTGAAGGAACTCGCGAAGGATCGAGCGGACTGGAGTACGCGCAAGTGATCCACCTCGACGCGAACTACCTCATGCTCGCGACCGTGGCGGGTTCGCCCCAGGCGCAACGCGTCCGCGCCTGGCTGTCTGCCGGCGAACCCCTCGCGACCAGCGCGATCGCGTGGATGGAATTCGTGACTGGCCCGGTGTCAACGGACGTGGTGGTGGCGATGAACGGCGTGATCGAAGGCCGGATCGAGGCGGTCGGACAGGTCGAGGCGGAGCTGGCGGCCCAGTTGTTCAACGAGCTGGGTCGGCGGCGCCCGATGCGGTACGATTGCCTGATCGCAGCCTGCGCGCTTTCCCATCACGCCGCGCTGGCCACGGCGAACACGAAGGACTTTGCGACGTTCGCGGCCCGTGGCCTGCGGCTCGCCTGATGGCCCAAGGTTCGTGGCGGCCGCCCAAGAACGGCCGGACTGAGGATCGGTCGTGGCTGAGCGCACGCCGGGCGGCGGCGGCGATGACAACGGACTCCGTCGGTCGGCGCTGTCGCCTTGCTAGACGGCGGAGGTGGCGGGCGAGGCGTGCCGCGCGTGGCCGATCGAGGCGTGGGCGGCGGGTGGGTGGGCCGGCGGGGCGCTGAACTCGCGCTGGCGCGGATCGCCGGTGCGGTCGTAGAGCGAGTGCCAGTGGCGCAGCGTGGCGAGCCTCCGCTCGCGCAGTGCCGCCAAGTCTTCGAGGGTGAAGCGCCAGCGCCAGTTGCCCTCGGTCGTGCCGGGGCGGTTGAGTCGCGCCGAGCCGGGCAGGTCGAGGAGATCCTGCATCGGGATCACCGCGAGGCGGGACACCGAGGCAAAGGCGGCGCGGATGATCGGCCAGGCGCTCTCGGCATTCTCGAGACCGAAGTACTCGGCAACCTGCGCGAACTCCTCCGGCGGCATCCCGGCAAGCCAGCCCCGCGTCGTGTCATTGTCGTGCGTGCCCGTGTAGACCACGCTGTCGGGCGGGAAGAAGTGGGGCAGGTTGACGTTGTTGTCGTCGTGTCCGTACCCGAATTGCAGGATCTTCATCCCGGGCAGACGGGCGTCACGGCGCAGCTGGGCCACCTCGGCGGTGATGTAGCCGAGGTCCTCGGCGATGAGTCGCGCCTCGGGCAGCGCCTGGGCGACGGCCTCGAAGAAGCGCAGGCCTGGGCCCGAGCGCCAGGCCCCGCGGCGGGCGTCGGGGCTGCCGGCGGGGATCTCCCAGTAGGAATCGAAGCCGCGGAAGTGATCGATGCGGATCAGGTCGCACAGCGAGAAGGCCATTCGCAGACGCTCGATCCACCACGCGTAGCCGGTGCGCTCGAGGGCCGCCCAGTCGTAGAGCGGATTGCCCCAGAGCTGGCCGCGGTCGGAAAAGTAATCCGGCGGCACCCCGGCGACCGCCGTGGCGCGGCCGGTCGCGTCGAGCCGGAAGACCTCGCGCCAGCGCCAGGTGTCGGCGCTGTCGAGGGCGACGAAGATGGGGACGTCGCCGACGAGGCGCACGCCCCGGCGGGTGGCGTGGGCGCGCAGCGCGTTCCACTGTCGGAAGAAGAGAAACTGGTAGAATCGCTGCCGCGCGGCCTCGGCGGCGGCGGTGGGCGGCAGCTGGGCCTCGATCCCCGGGCGCCAGTCGCGCCACTGGGCGGGCCAGCGCACCCACGGGTGGCCGCCGAAGTGGTCCTTCAAGGCCATGAACGCCGCGTACGCATCGAGCCAGCCCGCGTGCTGGGCGGAGAAGGCCTCGATGGCCGCGGGGCCGCCCCACGGAGCGGAGTCGCCGCGGGAGATGAAGCGGGTGTGCGCCCGGGCGATGACCGGCCAGAAACGTTGGTAGAGCCGGCCGTATTCAGTTTCCCGAGACGGAAGCGCCGCCAGCGGCGCGACTTCGTCCGGGGTCAGCAGCCCGACATCGACCAGTTCCTGGAGGTCGATGAAGTAGGGATTGCCCGCGAAGCTGGAGAACGACTGGTAGGGCGAGTCGCCGAAGCCGGTCGGCCCGGCGGGGCAGATCTGCCACAGGCGGAAACCCGCGTCGGCGGCGAAGTCGACGAAGGCCCGGGCGCCGGACCCGAGATTCCCGATGCCGAAGGCGCCGGGCAGGGTGGACAGCGGGGCGAGGATGCCGGACTCGCGGGTGGTCAGCCAGGTCAGCGGCTTGGATCCCATGGGGACGGAAAGAGGGGGAGGTGGGCGCCGCGCGCGGCGCCCACCTCGGCTGCATTCGGGTCCGCCGGGCCTGAGCCGGGCCGGACCAGGATGCGTTGGAGGGTTAGAACTTGTACGAGACGCCGAGCGAGTAGGACGCGCCGTAGACCTGGTAGTCCTGCACGAGGCGCGTGTCGGTGCCCTGCGACGCGAAGAGCGGCTCATCCGTCAGGTTGTAGCCCTGGAGGATGATGGCGGCGTTCTTGAGCATGCCGCTCTCGAAGGTGTAGCTGACCTGGGCGTCGATGACGGTCTCGGCCTGGAGGTTGCGGAACACCTCGCCGCGCGGACCGAACGTCGCGATGTCGCCACGGAAGTCGGAGCGATAGCGGGCGCTGGCGCGGGCCGCGAAGCCCTTGCGCTCGAAGTAGAGCGTGGCGCTGGTGACGCGCTCGGACAGGCCCGGGAGCGGGGTCGCCGGGTTGCCGAGGTCAGGCTGGATCGAGCTCTTGAAGAACGACGTGCTGCCGATGAAGCCCCAGCCCTTGAGGGCCGACGTCAGCTTCTCGCCCGGGAGGGAGAGCGTGAACTCGAGGCCGCGGATGCTGCCGCCCTTGCCGTTCTGGGGGATGCTGCGCGTGCCCTGGAAGATGCGGGGCGTGCTGCCCGCCGCGCCGGCCGGGAGGCCGGTGGGAAGGCCGGTGTAGTCGACGATCGCCGGCAGGGTGTAGGTGTACGAGACGAGGTCCTTGTAGAACGCGGCCGCGGCCCAGTAGCCCATGTTGTCCTTGAAGTAATTCTCGTAGGACAGGTCGATCGAGTTCGAGCGCCACGGTTCCAGCTTCGGGTTGCCGCCGCCGCCGCTCCACGGGCTGTTCAACGGATCCGTGGAGTTCGCGAGCTGGGCATTGTAGCTGTACGTCGAGCCGGCACGCATGTCGTTCATGCGCTGGCGGGCGCGCTGGCGGGCGGCGCTGAAGCGCAGCGTGCGGCCCTGGCTGAAGTCGAAGTTCAGGTTCAGGCTCGGGACGAAGTCGGTGTAGCTGTGGTCGCCCTTGACCGGCACGATGTTGCTGCCGGTGGCGGACAGGCCGGTGGCGGTCTGCTCCGTCTGGACGATCTGCGCGCCGATGTTGCCGAACATCGGGATGCTGCCGACCTTGCGCTCGATGTCCGCCTTCACGTAGCCGAGGTAAACCTTCTCGGCGACGTCCCAGTTGTTGGAGACGTACGCCGGGTTGTTGTTCGGGATGAGGTTGTAGATGCCGCTGTTGAACGCGGCGAGCGGGTCGTAGCTGACCATGCCCTTGATGCCGATGAAGCTGAGGTCGGTGACGCCGACGCTCGGCGGGAGCGGGGCGCTGGTGGCACCGTTCTTGAGCGCGAGGAAGAAACCTTCCTTGCCGGTCGGGCCGGCTTCGTACTCGTACTTTGAGCGGCGGGTGAAGGCGACGCCGGTCTCGAGGCGGTTGAACACGCCCTGGAGCGGACGCTGGGCGACGATGCGGTACTGGCCCAGCTCGTCGCGGGCGGTCGGGCCCTTGAGGAAGCCGACCTGGCCGCCGGGGACGTCGCCGCTGGCCCAGCCCTGCGGGCTGGTCAGGCGCATGAGGCTCGAGTTCGTGTAGTCGAGCGCCGAGGTGAACCGCGCGCCGCCCTCGCCCTGGCCGAGCGTGTAGGTCATCGTGTCCGGCGTGCCGACTTGGTTGGAGGCGTAGCCTGAGTAGGTCTCGAGGACGAAGTCCTTGCGCTTGATGCGCGAGTAGCTGAGGTCGAGGTCAACCTTCCAGCCGTCCTTGTTGCCGAATTCCAGTTTCCAGCCGGCGGCCTGCACGTCGGAGTCGCGCGTCACGATGTCGTTGCGGACGACGCCGTAGACGTTCTTGAACGTGCCGGTCGTGATGAGGCCGTTGGAGGCCGTGAAGCCGGGCTGCAGCTGGGCCGAGCTCCACCAGAGCGGAATCTCGATGCCGCGGAGCAGCTGCGTCTCCTTGAAGTCGGAGTAGTAGACATCGACCGTGGAACGGAAGGTGTCGTTCGGAGCGTATTCGATCACGCCCATGTAGCCGTCGCGCTCCAGCTCGCTGGTGCGGACGAACGGCTTGGCGCCGCCGAGCACGAGGGGCTTGCCGGCTCCGGTGTCGGGATAACCCCACGCATTCCACTGCTCGCCCTGGCCGGGGCGGCTGGAATTGGAGTAGCCGAACGCGATGCCGAGCTTCCCGTCTTCGAGCTGGTCGATGTACGAGAACGTGCCGCGGGTGCCGTAATCCTTGGCCCCGGCGTTGCGCGAAGCCATGTCGGTCCACTCGTAGAAGGCGTTCACCGCGACGGTGCGGCGGCCTTGGGCGAGCGGGCGGACCGTCTGCATGTCAACCGTGCCGGCGAGACCCTGGCCGACGAGGGAGGCGTCGGTGGACTTGTAGACCTGCACGCCGCTGAGCAGTTCGGCGGGGTATTGATCGAACTCGACCGAACGGCCGGCGCCGGCGCTGACCTGCTCGCGGCCGTTAAGGAGCCGAACGGTTGGAAAAATCTCGGTACTTACAATCGCTACCAGGCGGAAGAGTTCGGTCGCCTCGTTCAGAAGATGAAGGATACGCCCGAGCCGACCGGCAACGGTAGCTTGTTGGACAACACGTTCGCGATGCATGGTTCGGCCTCCAGCAGCTTTCACCTTTCGCGTAATTACCCGATCATCTCGGCGGGCGGAAAAAACTTGGGCTTCACTAACGGCCGGTATCTCAAGTTCGGCAAAGGCAACGAAGACAACCAAGCCGGAGCCGGCATCACGACCGATGCCGGTTGGAACGGAAAGATGGAAGCCGAGGAAGAACCGCTGGCTTTGCTTTTCGTCACCCTGCTGCAACGCTTCGGCATCGAAACGGATAAATTCGCCGGAGTATCGGGAACGCTGAGTCGGGTCTGAGCCGCTTGCTCGCGGAGTCTCCGAAGTAGGCGACGTTCGGCGTTGATTTCGAGCGCAAAAAAATCGACCGGATCGAACCT
>CAZEJZ010000146.1:1846-6899 GCA_964512415.1 uncultured Opitutaceae bacterium | reverse complement strand
TGCGGGCACGGCGACGGACACAGCGCCGTTCGCAGTCACACGGGATTCAGGTACGGGACGGGTGACGGCGGTGGCGTACGCGGGGAATTCGAGCCAGGCCTCGATCTCGGTATCGGAGTCCACGGAGGTGGCGACGGGAACGGCTCCGGCGACGAATATCGGGATCCGCGATTTCATTGCTGGTCTGGTGAGTCTTCGCGACTCCCTGACCTCGCTGAATGCGTCGGCGGTGGCGTCGACACGCCCCGCGTTGGAGACGGCGGAGAATGCGTTGCTCAGCGCGGTCAGCGAGAACGGTGCAGTCGAACTGCGGGTGCAGGCGAGCCGCCTGCAGCAGCAGGCGCGGACGGAGAACCTGGAGCAGCTGGTTTCGCGCGAGTCGGATGCGGATCTTGCCGCGACGATGGTCCGTCTGGGCCAAGCGACGACCGCCTATGAGGCTTCCCTGTCGTCCGCGAACCGGATACTTCAGCTTTCCATTCTCGATTATCTTAGGTAACCTCTTCACGCCATGAAAGTGAGCCTCGACTCCCCGGCGCCTGCGGAAGCAGCGCCCCAGCTGATCCGCATTCCGGGCGGGCTGGTGGGCTTCCCTGAACATCAGGGCTTCGAGCTCTACTACAGCGAAGACCAGCTGCCGTTCCGGTGGCTGAAGCTGGTAGGACCGGAACCCATCGATTTCGTGGTCATCGAGCCGATCGGATTGTTCCCGGACTACGAGTTGGAGCTGTTTGACGAGGATGCCGCTTTCCTGGAGATCGCGGATGCGACGGATGCCTTGGTGCTCAACATCGTGACGGTCAGCCGGGCGCAGCCGCCGACGGCAACGGTCAATCTGGTGGGACCGGTCATCATCAATCGCCGCACGGGACTGGCCAAGCAGGTCGTGCTCGCGAACCACACCCGCTACAGCGCGCGTCATCCCTTGGTGACGGCTGGTTGAGCGATCCCCGCCATGCTCGTCCTTTCCCGCAAGGTCAATGAGTCGATCCTGATCGGCGACAACATCGAGATTCGGATCACCCGCATCGAGGGTGATACCGTGAAGATCGGGATCGCGGCGCCGCGGGAGGTGAAGATCTTCCGCAAGGAAGTCCTGACCGAGATTGCCGCGTCGAATCAGGCGGCGGCGGTGGCGGGTCGCGACGCGGCGGGCAAGCTGGCCCTGCCGAAACTGCCGGTGGCTGCGGCCAAACCGCCTCCTCCCGCGGGCGGAGGCGCCTGAGGTACGTCCGGTCGGACGCGGACACTGCTTCGCGATCCGGGCCGTGGCGTTCACCGGTCCGGCTGGACCGGCCGGTCAGACGCCAGAGAAACTAGAACGTCGCGGTGACCTCGTGCTGGTGCCCTGGTTCCAGCTCCAGCGTTCCCACGGCGGTGCACTCCACCTGATCGTTCTTGAAGAGCTTGATCTGGACGGGACCGGTGGCGTCAGGCGTATCCCAGCGCCACTTGCCGATGGAGACAAAGTGCAGGGCCACGCCCTTCTCCCAGCTGAGACCCGGGCCGGAGCCGCGCGCAAAGAGCTTGTTGCCGATGCCGATGTACGCGGTCACGAGAAGCCGGGTCGCCCCGTCGGACGAGAGAGCGGCTTCGACGGGAGCGGTCGAACCTCGCTCGACCGCGCGACGAACTGGGCTCGCCGCGGTGGGCTGAGCGGGTGAGGACGGCGCGGTGATCGAGGAAGCGACGGGAGGAACGGACGGTGCCGGAGCGGCGGTGGCCGCGAGAGAAGTCGTGGTGGTCGAGGCGGGAGCCGAAGGCGGCGTGGAACGCTCGCTGAGGCTCAGTTCGGGAGTCGAGGCGGAGGGCGGCGTGGCGACCTTGGCTGCGGGGGCTGGCGCCGCGGGCGCGCGCGGCTCGGTCGGCGGCGTGGAGGCCCCGGAGCCCGATGCGGTGATCGCGGGCGTGACGACCGGGACGGCTGCGGCGGGCGCGCTCAGGGAAGGCGCGGCCTTGGGTGTCGGAGCCGCCGTGGGTGCGGGGACCGGGACGGCGGTCGGCTTTGCGGCGGGGGCGTTGACCGTTCCGCCAGTCCCGGACGAATCGATCTGAGAGGTGAGTCGCCGGGCGAGCGCCTCAAATCTCCCCTCGAGTTCGCGGAAACTCTCGCTCGTGCGGGATGACCACGTGGAAACGGCGCGCGCCTGGGCCTCCTTGGCTTCGTCGACCAGTTGGAGCCGGGCGCGGGCGAGGCTCGACTCGATCTCCTGCGTGGCGCCGTGAGCGGCCTGCGTGAAACTGTTTGCGACCTTGGCGGCCGATTGCTCACCGAGTTGGAGGAGCGTGTTCGAGATCTGGCTGGCGGCGGCCTCGATGCGGGCAAACTCGCGGGAAAGCTTGGCCAGTTCGTCGACGGCGGATTGCAGGCGCTCGCTTTCGGCGGCGCGGAGCGTCTGCAATTCCTGCTCGAGCGCCTCGTTTTCGGCGACGCTGATCTCGTTCAGCTGGCTCTTGAATTCCGCAACCTTCTCCTGGAGCTTCTGCGGAAGCGCCTCGAGCGTACGCACGCTGCGGGCGTGGCTTTCAGCGAGGCTGTGCAGGCTCGCGGTGGCGATGCTGACCTGCTCGACGCAGGCCGAGGTGGTCTTGGCGAGCGCGGCGATCTCATCCTGGCGCTCGCGCAACAGCACGTCGGTGCGGCGACCGTACTCGGCGATGAACGGGATCCCGAGGAGGATCGCGCCGACCACGACGCAGATGACGATGGCAATCAGCGCTCCGCCCTCGAGAGGGGAGGGCGCCTGGTAGGCGATGAAGCCGGCGACGCAGAGCAGAAAGACGTCGCTGGCGATGAACGGGAGCTTGGGCAGCTTCGGAACCTCGGGGTGGTCTTGCATCGGCGGGGGGCGCGATCGGACCCTGCGGTTATGACGCGGGCGGGGCTTGGATCGCAAGCGCTTATGGGGCGTTGACGGACCGGGAGGCGTGCTTTTCGGGTTTTCATCCCGGCGGTTCGCGCTAGCCTCAGGGGGTGCCCTCGAACTTTTCCCACTTCCTCCGGATCGAGCGGGACGCGGCTGGCATGGAGTCGGTGCACACCGTCGTCCACACGCATGACCCGAAGTTCATGATGGAGTTCGCCCCGGATCGCGAGGCGCCGAACAAGGTGGGGCGGGGGGTGATCAAGCGAGTCTGCGTGCCCAATTCGTGGGCGGGCGACTATGGCCGTTACTCGAAGTTCATGTCGGAGGCGCAGGAGTTCTTCGCCCGCTCCTTCGGCGAACCCGTGGAGAAGTCGGTCACGCGTCGGTTTGGGGTCTGAGCGACGACCCCGGCAGCGTTCGCCCTCCGGGGCGGGAATGTCCTGCTTCAGCGGAGCCGCCAGGCCAGCAAGAGCAGTGAGACGTGCATCCCCATGCGGATCGCACCCTCGAACGTCAGGATGACGAGCGTCCAGCGGAGTGGGCAGGCCCGGCGGAGCGCGTAGCCGAGGAGCGAGGTGACCAGCATGCAGACGACCCGGCCGGTGCCGAAGGCGGTGGTGATCATCGCGAGCATCCAGACGGCATTGGCGAGGATGCCGACGCTCCAGAGGGCAGCGAGCCCGGCGGGCAGCGCGGCCCGGCGCGGATCGTCTCCCCGCTGGATCACCTTGATTCCGAGGAGTCGTTCCGCGGCGATGAGTTGCACCAACTCCAGCGCGAGCAGCAGCGGGGAGAGGTAGAGAAGAACCGGCGGCGTCATGGCCTGCGGTGCTCCGGGAAACGAGTCCCTCGGTCAGTAGCCCGCTGCCCCGGCGTCGGGGCTCCGCAGGTCCGGCGCGCCGAGGCGCCGGCCACTCTCGCGATCGATCAGGATGCTGGCTGCGTCACCCCATGAACGGGCCTCGGCCTCGGGCGAGTTCGGGTACAGGCGCTGGAGGGCAAGCGTGTGACCCTTGCCTTCGAGCAGTTGCACGGTGTCACGGGACGTCAGGAACGGTTCCACGCGGATGATGTCGGGCATCCACTGATGGTGAAAGCGGGGTGCGTCCACGGCCTGGGTCAGGCTCATTCCGTCATCGATGACATGCGTGATCACGTGCAGCGTGGTTGTGATGATCGTCGGCCCACCCGGGCTTCCGGTGACCATGAACAAGCGCCCGTCGCGGAGCACGATCGTCGGCGTCATGGAGGAAAGCGGGCGCTTGCCGGGGGCGATGGCGTTGGCCGCGCCCTGCAGGAGACCGAACATGTTCCGCACCCCGACCTTGGACGTGAAGTCGTCCATTTCGTTGTTTAGCAGGAAGCCGGCGCCGGGGACGGTGACCCCGCAGCCGAAGAGGCCGTTGAGCGTGTACGTGATGCTCACGGCGTTGCCGGCGGCGTCGACGACGGAGTAGTGGGTGGTTTCGGAGGATTCCCGGACCGCGGTGGGCGAGGGGGCTGGCTCGAGGCCGGCCGGGAGGCCGGCGGCGAGGCCGGCGCTGGGTGTGGCGCGGTCGGCGGAAAACGTCTTCATCAGGCCGCGTGCGTATGCCGGATCGGTGAGTCCGGCCACCGGGACTCGGACGAAATCCGGGTCCCCGAGGTATTCGGCGCGATCGCGGAAGGCGCGGCGCATGACCTCGGTGACCAGATGGATGCGAGCGCTCGAATTGTGCCCCAAGTCCCTGAGGGCGTGGGGCTCGAGCATGGCGAGCATCTGCAGCAAGGCGATGCCCCCGGAGCTGGGAGGCGGCATGGTCAGGATTTCATGCCCGCGGTAGGTGCCGCGGAGCACCTCCCGTTCGACCGGACGGTAGGCGCGGAGGTCGTCGCGGCTGATGAGACCCCCGTGGCGCGCCATTTCGTCGGCGAGCAGCGCGGCGGTCTCGCCCTCGTAGAACTCGCGCGGACCGTGTTTCTGGAAGCGAGCGAAGGTGCGGCCGAGCTCGGGCTGGATCCACCGTTCGCCGGCCCGGTAGAGTTGCCCGTTGCGTTGGAAGACGCGTCGGGACTCCGGGAAGCGTTCAAAGATGGCTTCGCCGGCGGCCAGATCGCGGGCAAGGCCTGGCGTGACGATGATGCCCTCGGCGGCGAGCTTCCGAGCAGGCTCGACCAAGTCCGACCAGGAGAACTTGCCGGAGCCG
>CAZEJZ010000146.1:0-1836 GCA_964512415.1 uncultured Opitutaceae bacterium | reverse complement strand
TAGCGTTCGAGCGCGAGGGCGAGCCCGGCAACGGTGCCCGGCACCCCGGCGGCGAGATGTCCCTGTGTGGACCGTCCGGGCACCACCTGGCCTGACGCGTCGAGGTACATGTCGGCCGTGGCGGCGGCGGGCGCGCGCTCCCGGAAGTCGATTGCGGTGGTCCGACCATCCGCCAGTCGGAGCACGAGGAACCCGCCGCCGCCGATGTTGCCCGCGCGCGGGTAAGTCACGGTAAGCGCGAGACCCGTGGCCACGGCGGCGTCGACGGCGTTGCCTCCGCGGCGCAGGATGTCGGCCCCGGCTTCCGAGGCGGTGAGACTCGCCGAGACCACGACCCCGTGTTGTGCCTCGAAGGGAGCGCGCTGGGCGCGCAATCCGGGCAACGGGGAGGAAGCGATTAGGCCAAGCGCGAGGAGCGCGAGGACCGGGCGGGTGCCGATGACGCGGCGGAGGAAGGCGGAGGAGGGGGAGGCGGAACGCATGGCGGGAGCCGGGGCTCCCGCCAGCCAAGACGCAAACGGCGCGGGAGGCGAGCGTGCTTCGCCCGGATCCCGCCCGGCGCAGCGCGGCTAGACCTTGCGCAGCTTGGTGACGCGGCCGCCGCGCACCCACTCGACGACGAAGATGTTGCCGTCGCGGTCGAAGCAGGCGTCGTGCGGATGGACGAAGCGTCCGTCCTCCCACATCTCCGGCTTGGTGCGCATGACCAGGCCGCCCTGTTCGCCTTTCTTCAGCACGCGGTCGGTCCACGCCTGATCGAAGCCCAGGTGCGTGATGACCTTGTTGTCCTTGTCGAGCAGCGTGACGCGGGCGTGCAGATCGGGGATCAGGAGAACGTCGCCGCGGATGTCGATGTGATCGGGATTGGTCAGCCCCTCCACGGTGCTGACGTACTGGCCCTCGAGGGTGAAGTACTCCAGCCGCTGGTTTCCGCGGTCACAGACCACGAGCATCGGCGTGCGGCCCGGGCGGGTGTCGACCCAGCAGCCGTGCGGGTTGGTGAACTTCCCGTGCTGGTCCTTGCCGCCCTTGCCGCCGAAGGTCCGGATATGGCGACCGTCGGCGCTGTACTGATGGATGTACGGCGTGCCGTAACCGTTGGTGATGTAGAGGCTGCCGTCGGTCGGGTGGAAGGCGACGTTGGTCGGGATGAACTGCTTGCGATCGGTGTAGACACCGGACTCCCACGGCACGCTCTGGGCCCAGACCAGTTCGCCGTTGAGCGTTGTTTTCACGACGAGGTTCGCCCACGTCAGCGACATATACAGGTACTCGGTATTGCCTTCCTTCCGCAGGTCGAGGCCGTGCCCGACGGTGTGGATGTTGGAGGCGCTGTATTCGCTGCCGAAACTGCGAACGAAGCGGCCCGAGGGATCGAAGACGGCGACGGCGTCCTGGTGGCGCACGGAGGAGGCGCCGGTGTTGTTGAGGATGTAGATGAAGCCGGCTTCGTCGACCGTGACCCCGTGGGTCTCGCCCCACTTGATGTGGTCCGGCAGCGTGCCCCAATAATGGTGGCACTCGTAGGTATGGTCGCCGGTGCCGACGATCGCCTTCTTGGCGGGCCCCTTGTCGGAGGCGCGGAGGATGGCGGGGGCGGCGAAGGCGGCGGAGAGGGCGGCGCTGGACTGAAGGAAGGAGCGACGATTCATGCGTGACGGAGGAGGGGCGTTGAGGGAGGGAAAGCGGTCCCGACGAAGGGGAGACTTATGGCCGCGCGCGGGCCTGTCGAGTCGCCAGATTGGCGGGTTTCGGACGAAAAAAAGCACGCGCCCGACGGGGCGCGTGCCTGGAGAGAGGAACCGGGGGCTGAAGGGGGCTCAGTTGCTCTTCAGC
>CAZEJZ010000145.1:0-6902 GCA_964512415.1 uncultured Opitutaceae bacterium | reverse complement strand
GACCCACCATGCCCTCCCGCCGTTCCCCCCGGCAACCTGCAGCCAGCCGCGTGAAGAAGCCCACGCCCACCCCGGACGCTCGCACCGCGCCGACGGGCCGCGACCCGCAGAGCCCGCGCGCGACCGCCGGCCAAGGCAATGACGCCGGCGACGGCAACCTCGGCCGTCAGGGCCACGAGGATGAGGCAGGCAAGAACGACGCCGACGCCAAGGAACTCGGCGTCGGCCACGGCCAGGCGAAGGACTTCCCGCAGCCGGAGCGCCCGCAGCACCAGCCCGAACACCCCCGGCAGCACCCTCAGGACGACGCGGAACTCGACGACGAAAACGACGACAAAGCGGAGGAAGACGAGGACGCGGAGGAGCAGGAAAAAGAGACCGAGGAAGAGGAAGAAGACGAAGAAGAGGAAGATGAAGATGAAGAAGAGGAGGACGACGCCGATAACCCCTGCGCGTGCCCCTACTGCGGCAAGCTCGGCCAGCAGTGCGATGACCACCTGTTGATCAACATCGACGTCACGTTCGGCGAGGTCTGGGGACCGGCCTCCGGTCTTTTCCGGGAATTCGTGCACCGCGACGAGGACGGCGAAACTCTCTCGCGGACGTTCGCCTTCCTGAGCGCCTGCGAGGTCGTCGCCGTCTGCGTCGACCACTACTCCGAGGGCGGCCCTGGGATGTCTTCCCACGATTATTGGTGCTGGAGCCGGGACCCCGCGAAGGCCCTCGAGGAACTCAAAGCGGAACTCGCCGAGCGGGAGTGAACGCGCGGACGATCCTCTGAGTACAGCACCCGCAGGTTGACTGCTTGGCCCCGACGAGCAGCAGCGGCTCAGGCGTCGGCTACCAAACCGGAAGCTCAGGCTTTGTACTTTGATCTTGCGATCGAGCTCGGATACCCTCCGACCGGGCGAACGGGAGCAGGTGCCTGCAACGACAGAGGACCGTTGCGTGTATTTCCCGGCTCCCGGAACGGTTTCAGCGGCGCATCAAGCGCCATTACCTGCGAAACAGGGGTTCGAGTTGGCCCCGGATCGCGACGACCACGTCGGCAAATTGTTCGGGCAGACCGGTGAGGCCGCTACGGCGCACAAATGCAGCCCACTGCGTCTGCTTGGTCGCGTCGTTGGCGAACGCGTTGCTCAACGGGTCCGGCCACACGGGCCACGGGGTCTTCCGACGAGCAAAGGTCGCCTCGATCGCACGGCATAGCGTGGGGCCATCAAGTTGAAATCGCTGCGTAAGGAACCACACGTCGTGAAAGTCCTTCATCCGCGTGTTGGCGATGCCGAGCTTCGCCATCGCCTCGAATTTCTCCGCTACGACCGTGTAAACGGGATACGTGCGCACCTGCGGCGCCGGAAAGTCCAGCAGCGCTGGAAAATTCGCCGTTTCTGGCGCGGGCGTCACCGCGTCGCCGACGCCGACATCGATTTGGATGGGCACCTCCGCCGGCCCGAGTTTGGCCATGATCCGGACGCGGACACCGCCGTAGACTTGGTCCTCCCGGGTTTCCTCCGCGCGAACAGACGCGGGATCGAACACCAAACCGTCATCGACAACCGGCAGCGTCACCACTTCCTGAAACAGCTGCTGGAGGTCCCCTTTCTCCGAGGGGCCGAAGCCCAGTAAATCGAGGTCCCTCGTCGGGCGATGCGTCTTCTCGTCCCAGACAACGAACAGCATCGCCCCCTTCAGCAGAAAGCGGTCGGCATAGGCTGACTGGCTCAGTCGAAAGAGCAGCCGCTCGATTCCGTAGCGCACGAGCAACAGACCAAAATCGTCTCCGCGCCGAGCGGCTTCGCTCTGCAATCGCGCCTTCACCGATGCCGCCGAATTCTTCCCGGAGGCACTCATGTCAGCATCTCCAGATAGGGCTGCATGATCCGGCTGACCCGGCAAACCGCCGCTGCCGCCGCGAGATCCTTCATGGAGAATTTCCCAGCCCGCCAGCCTTCCCGCAGCGCCTCGACCGCAACATCGAGGCCGTACTTATGTCGATACTTGAAACAGTCGGCCACCGTCTTCGCCGGCGAGTAAACCCGCACGGATCCCCCGGCGAGGGGGTGCTCTTCGATCCCGAAGGTGTAGGCCGCACCGGAAAACTGGCAGAAGCGCAGGGGTAGACTCATGCCGCGCGGACGATTCCTGCCACGAGGCAGCGCGAGCCACACCTGATGCGGCGCTTGCGTCCCGATCCCGTGGAATTGCAGCGCGGACACCAGGCAAACGACGCCGCGCGGCACTCGCTTGGCCGCTTCCAACAAAGGTTGGTTGTGGTCGCCGTCGAAACCCGCTGAGGCATAGAGACCGCGCCCGATCTGGCGCACGTGCGCCTTGCTGACCAGCCGACGCAGATACTCGCGGGGGTATCCGGCTACGACCATGTCGCGGGCACGGAACACCCCTAGCCGACTGGCGTGGTCGCCAGCGGCATCGAGGCGGGTCGTTTTGTTACTTTCTGTTTTCACTTAATCATTTATGGTGTGAAAACGTAACATATGTACAAGGCGAAACGTTGCATCGGGTCCAGACGCTCACGGTCGGTGAACGCCATGCGCACTGGGCTCAATAGCCCATCTTCAACTCCTGAGCCTGCTTGGCCAGTTCGTCGAGGGCCGCGGAGCGCTGGGCATCGATCGATCGCTTGTAGTCCATCAGATCCCGGAAGAGAACCCGCCGGTGCGTGCCGACCTTCCGGAACGGAATCTTCCGCGCGTTCAGCAATCCCACCAGGAACGGCCGCGAAACCTGCAACAGATCGGCGGCTTGCTGCGTGGTCAGCTCCGCGTTCACCGGGATCAGGGTCACGGCATTCCCCTTCCCCATCTCGGCCAGAACGTCGACGAGAAGCAGCAGTGCTGACGCGGGCAGGGCCACCTCCTCTCGCTTCCCTCCTCTCCCGACAAGACTCAGCCGCACCTTGCCTCGACTCCTCGAGGCACCCGCGAGCGAAAGGCTCGAGCGCGCCGCCAGCTCGCGATCGCGCTCACTCGGCAGAACCGGTTCGTAGGTGCTGGCAGCGATGACACTCATGGGCACGGTTCAACTATTCGAAATAATCGAAACAGACGCAACATTCGAATCGGGTGCTCCATCGGCACGGTCTCCAATTTCCGACTAGCCACGTCGTTAGCCAAGCACGTTCAACGCCCGGATCAGGGCTTATGGGCGCCTGCAGGATCGGGGCGATCCCAAGGGTCACGGGGCGATCCCAAGGGTCAGGCTTTGTGGTTTGTCGTCCCGCAGCCGGCCGTCGGGCCTGGCACAGCACCGTGCTCCACAGCGAACACCGCTGCCGGCGACAGGGTGCCAAACGTGACCCTGCCTCGCTGCGTGGCTCCGTCAGGCCGCGGGAACCCGCCGGGCGCGAGGCTCCTTAGGGCGCGGGAACCGGAGTCGGTCCAGGGTCCTGATTGTGCTTCCCCGAGGATTTGCCGGAGTCGCGCTCGGCGAGTTCGCGGCGCCAGTGGTCGGCCAGGGTTTTCACGGCGGGGTGGATCTCCATCGCCACGTCGTAGTCGCGGCGCATTGACGGCGGGAACCGGCCCAGCCCAGCGGCGCGGTGCTTCTCAACTTCCCGCCGGTACAAGGACTCAAGCTCGGCCTGCTGCGCGTCGCGCTGCTTCAGGTCCTGCGTGTCGTGACTGAGCGTGAGCCAACGCGCCACGAGTTCGAAGTCCGCCGCGAACCCGCTGAAATGCTCCGCCAGCATCTGCGCCTTTGCGGCGGGAGAGTCCTTGCCGCGTTCCTCGGACTCACTCGCTTGGACAGCGGCGCTCGCATGGATGGTCTCGCTCGATTGAAGCGTCGTGCTTGATTGGACATCCGCGCCTGAGCGAGGGGCACCGCTTGATTGAGGGGCACCGCTCGCGGGTGAAGCAGGGCTCGCGGGTGAGGTCGGGCTCGCGCGGGAAACAGGGCTGGCGGGGTGGGTCTCCCGTGCGTGGGCGGTCTCGTCTGAATCGGCCACGCCGTGGCCGGCGCCCTCGCCCTGCCACGATGCCGCGTCCTGCTCGGCCTGGGCGGCGAGGACCTTGAACAGTGCCGCCGCCTGACCGGCGATGTAGGCGAGGCCCACGCCATCAACGTGGTTTGGATCCAAGCGCGCGACCAGTCGGTCCAACGGACGCAGGGCGGGCAACTCCGAGTCCGCTTCGATTTCCTCGGCCGGCGGAGACTCCGGAGACGCCGGAGCTGCCGCCGCTGCCGCCTCCGGGGCGATGGGAGATGGGGATACAACCGGCGCTGCCGCAGCAGGCGGCGCGGCTTGGACCAGCGGCGCAGGCGTGCCGGGCTGCGCCCCCGCTGACTGCGGAACCATTCCCGCCAGCAGCGCAGTGCCGACGAAGAGGACCGCACCGGCTGGCTGCGCGGCGCCGACGCGCCACACGGAGCCCGCCGACCGCGCCCGACCCGCCAACGAAGGCTGCAGCACGGACGGTGCAATCGAGGAAATCCAGACGCTCAGGCGGTTCATGGCACGGGGAGCACGGGGTCGAGGACGGCGGCAAGGCACCACCGGCGGCGCCCCTCATTCGCGCCCGCCGACTTTGGCGAAACAAGCGCATTCTACGGCATCCGGCAGCGTCGACGACAACGCGATGGTGCGAGCACTCACCCTTTGGCTGTGAATATCAGGACGACTCCGCGGTGGCGCTAGGCCGCCGCCAGAGGCCGCACGTCGCGGTTGAGTTGTCGGCCGGACTCACGCTCGATCTTCCAAAGATCGTAGGCGACCTGCAGGTTCAGCCAATTGCGGGGATCCACCCGGAAATACCGACCCAGACGCGCAGCCGTGTCCGGCGTGATCGAACGCCGTCCGGCGAGGATATCGCTCAGGCGGCTCTGCGGGATACCCGTCGCCTTGGCGGCGGCGAGCTGCGTCACCTTGAGCGGCTCAAAGAACTCGGTCCGCAAAATGATGCCTGGGTGGATGCGGTGGGCAGAGGGATTCATGGTAAAGGGAGAGATGGGTTTAGTGGTAGTCGACGATTTCGACCTGCTCGGCGTCGGTGCCAGTCCAGCGGAAGCAGATGCGCCACCGGTCATTGATGCGGATGGAGTGCTGGCCGCGCCGGTCGCCGCGGAGCACCTCGAGGCGATTGCCAGGCGGCACCGAGAGAAAGGCCAGTTCGAAGGCCGCGTCGATGAGCTGCAGCTTAACCAGCGCGCGCTGCCTGATCTCGCCGGGCACACGACGCGAGCGGCCGGTGACCCACAGCTCTTCGGAGTCGCGGTCAGCGAAGCTTTTGATCACGCAACATCGTCAGCCGACTCAGACTATCCGTCAAACAGATAATATCCGTTAAACAGATAATTTGAATTCGCGCACCAACCTTGAGGGTCAGGACTTTTACTCTTTTCCGTCCTATTGGAACGCGGCGCCCGCGCCGCATTGCAGCCAGTCGGGCGCACCGCTTCGGAAAGCACGAGGCAAGCTCGCCCCCGACGAGTCGGACCGAGACCCCGAAGCTACTTCGCGGCACGCCGCGACGCCCGGATGCCTGCGAGCACCTTGGGCAGGACCACGGCCGTGGCGATGAACATCGCCGTGATCAAGAGGGCGGCGGTGAGCTTCTGGCTTTCGCCACCGAAATAAGCGCGCCAACTCACGGACGACCTCCAGATGAACACGGCCCCCACAAGGGCGAGCGTGGCCGCGGCACCGAACAGCGCCCAGCGGCGCTGGCTCCACCACCCGATCGCCCAGACGAGGGACAGGCCTGCCACCATGCCGCCCGACTTCAACGCCGTGCCCGCCTTTTCGGGGTTCGAGAGGTAGCCGAGCACCCCCATCAGGAAAACGAAGGCGCCATAGCCAATGAGCCACCAAGACAGCGAAGGGAGCTTCATTTGCAGGCACCGGTACGCGCCGACCGAATGCTGTCAACGGATCGGGTGCGATCCGCTCGCGCTCAGGGCAGCACACGCCCACCCGCCTTGGCGCACGCGCGCTTAAGCGAAGCGTCGAGGGTGGCCAGCGGCAGACCCTTGCGGAGGGCGAGCTCGAGGTACGCGGCGTCGTAGGCGGTCAGGCCGTAGCTCTCCCCGAGGGCGAGGATCCGCGTCCAGGCGACCGACATGGTTTCGTCGTCCACCTCGATGCCGACGGCCCGCAGCGTCGCGAGAAATCCCTCCACGCCCGCTTTGTCGATCAGTCCCCGGCGCTGCGCGCCCAACAGTGCGTTGGCGACCTCGAGGTGCCAGAGGGCCGGGACCCACGCGCGTGCGCCGGCAGCCAGTTGATCGAGTAAGGCATCGGTGGCCGGAGTCGCCTCGCTGGCAAACGCCCAGGGCAGGGTCGCCGAGCAATCCAGCACGAAGTCGCTCACCGCCGGCCCTCGTTGATCAGCTCGCGGACCGAGATGCCCTTGAGCCGGTAGCGTTCGCGGGCGGAGCGCAGGGCGGCGACGGCCTGCTGGCGCAACTCGGCTGAACGGTCGTCCACCGGCACGATCCGCGCGACCGGCCGGTCGTGCTTGGTGATCGTGATCTCGGCGCCACGGCCGACGCGGTCGATGAGGTCGGAAAAGCGGTTTTTCGCCTCGAAGGTGCCCACGGAGAGACGCTTCGTTTTCACCATAACAGGCTAGATAAACAGGCCAGATCGTCAAGCCTGTGGGATGCCGGAGGATCTCACGCCCCGCCGTCTTCGCCGCATCCTCGAGCGGATTCGAGCCGGGGCAGCACCCAATTCAGGGCAGAGAGGGTCAGGCTTTGTCCTTTGTTCTCATTCCTCAAAACGCCACCCACAACCCGCTGACCATCTGGAGTCCGCCGCGCGATGCGCCCCTAATGACAAAGGACAAAGCCTGACCCTCCCCCCTCGGGGGCGCGGGCGGCGGCGGGAGTCGAAAACGGGCGCGGTCGTTCCGGACGCGGCTGGCGACGGGGTGCTTAAG
>CAZEJZ010000144.1:0-6909 GCA_964512415.1 uncultured Opitutaceae bacterium | reverse complement strand
CCCGAGGCTCAGACCCATTTGCAGGACTCCGATCGCAAAACCGCCGATCACATTCACGAGCGTGATCAGGATGCCCGCCACCGCATCGCCGCGCACAAACTTCGAGGCACCATCCATCGCGCCGTAGAAGTCAGCCTCCTTCTGCACCTTCAGACGCCGCGCCGTCGCGGTCGGTTCATCGATGATGCCGGCGTTCAGCTCCGCATCGATCGCCATCTGCTTTCCCGGCAGGGCATCCAGCGTGAACCGCGCGCTGACTTCCGCGATGCGCCCCGCGCCCTTCGTGATGACCACGAAGTTGATGACGATCAGGATCACGAATACCACGAAGCCGACGATGTAGTTGCCCTGAATCACGAAGTGACCGAAGGACTCGATCACGTTTCCTCCATGCCCCGTGGTGAGAATGAGTCGGGTCGAGCAGATGTTCAGAGCCAGGCGAAACAGCGTCAGTCCGAGCAAGAGGGTCGGGAATCCGCCGAACTCCGGCGGATCCTTCACGTACACGACGATCAGCAGGACCAGCAGCGAGAGCCCGATCTGCAGCGCCAGCATGAAGTCCAGCACCATGGCCGGCACAGGTACGAGCAGCATCAGGACGGTCAGGAACAGCGCCCCCGTAAAGATGAGATCCGCACGTTTCAGAAGATCCACCGGTGCAGATACGACCGGCGAACTTCCAGGGGCAAGCGTGGGAGAGGATGCAGAGGCCATGGGAAATCAGGGGTAAGCGAAGGCAGGAAAGGGATCCGATCCGCTCAGGCGACGCGCGCAAGGGAAGCGCCTTCGGCCGCCGCACGGCGCTGGCGCAGTTCGTGGAAGTAAAGCCGATGGTGACGGTAGACGAAGGCGAGGATCTCGGCGACCGCCTGATAGAGGGGCTGGGGAATGGCCTCGCCCACCTCACCCAGCCGAAACAGCATCCGCGCCACCGGCTTGTTCTCGACCATGGGAACCCCGTGCTCCGACGCGAGCGCCTTGATGCGCTGCGCGAACCGATTCTCCCCTTTCGCCAAAACCACCGGCGCCGCATCGCGACCCCGCTCATACTTCAGCGCGATCGCGTAGTGCGTCGGATTCGTGATGATCACGTCCGCCGTGGGGACCGCGTCAAGCATCTGCCGCTGCATCAGCCGCCGCGCCATGCGCCGCATCGCACCCTTGAGGAAGGCGTCACCTTCGGACTGCTTGTGCTCCTCCTTCACTTCTTGGTGCGTCATCTTCATTTCCTGGAAATTGCGATGACGCTCATACGCATAGCTCAGCGCCGCGATCACCCCGAGCGCGAGGATCAGCTTCCCGAGGAACTCCAACGTCGCGCGCTGCAGGAAGCCACCCAGATAAGCCGCCTCGACCGGCGCGCTGAAGAGCGGATCCCCGAGCAGGGTCTGCGCGGAAAACCACAGCACCACGCCAATCCCGAGCGTCTTGCCCAGATCCACCACGCCATGCACCGCCGTCGTGCGCGAGAACAGGCGCGTGAAGCCGGCCACGGGGTTGAGCCGCTCAAAACGCATGCCCAGCGCCTTCGGCGTAAGCTGAAAACCCGTCTGCAACCCGCCCGCCAGCAGCGCCGCGATCAGGGAGGCCAACACGACGGGCGCGAGCACGAACGCGAGCAGGCGCGCACTCTCCGCAACCTGCACCGGAAGCGCCCGGAAAGGCTCCCGACCCGCCGCCAAATCACCCCAGATCAGCGAAGCCAAGGCCGCCAGATCCCGCACCGACGTCGCCGCCGCCACGCTGAAGACCCCCAGCGCCGCCGCGAGCATCGCCACAACCTGCAACTCCGGGGATCGCGCCACCTGCCCACGCTCCAACGCCTCCCGCTGCCGACGCTCGGTGGGCAGTTGTGTCTTTGAGTCGTGATCCGCCTGGTCCATGGACTCGCCCCTCAATGCAAGGACGGTGCCAGCCGTCGTAGTGATACCTTTAGTACATCCACGACAGCGCTTTACGGCAGAGAAAACCGTGCGCTCGCGCCGATGGGAATTTTCTGCCGACCTTCGCAGGAGGCGCTCAACGACGCGGCGGCAAAATTTCCAAGAGCTGGAATGGCAACCCGTTGAACTCGACCACGAGGTAGCGGGCGATCAGGGCCCCGGCCCCCGCGAGGAGCAGGAATCCTCCGAGCAGCCGAACCGAGTAGCTGAGGACGAAGACGTTCATCCGTGGCACCGCCCGTCCGAGCACGGAGAAGGCGAGGTTGACGAGAAAGTTCAGCGCGATGAAGGGCGCCGCGATGCGCAGCCCCAGTTCCAGGATGTGCCCGGTGCCGCGGATCAGGGTTTCCGTGGCCGCCGGCCCGAAACCGGCCATCCCCGCCGGCGCAAACTCGAAACTCCGGCTGAAGGCGGCGAGCACGCCGAAATGCGCACCGAGCGCAAAGAAGATCACCCCGGCAAACACCGCCAGAAACGCCGCGAGCGGTTCCTGACCCGGCTGCGGCACGTCGAAACCCGGCGCCGCCGTCAGGCCAATCTCGTTGGCGATCAGACGGCCCGCCAATTCCACCGCCGAAAAGGCCAGCCGACCCACGAAACCCATCGCCAGCCCCAACACCACCTCACCGACCACCGAGGCCACGAGCTCCGCCATCGTCTCCGGCACCGAGCGGTGCGGGACAATGCCATAGAGCAGTCCCGCGAGGCAGACGGCGAGGCCGACCCGCACCATCGGCGGCATCGGGCGGCCGGCCAGGGTCGGAAGCAGCACGACCACTCCCGTGGCGCGCAGCACGACCATCAACCAACAAAAGCCCAAGTCGACCGGCATCGCGTACCTCTCGCGGGGCCGATCAGTGCCCGAGTGTTCCCATCCGCGTGATCATCGCGGTCGCGTACTCCGAGAGCACCCGCAAGAGCCACGGCGAGGCCAGCAGCAACAGTCCCGCCAGGGCCGCGAGTTTCGGCGCGAACATCAGGGTCTGCTCCTGAATGCTCGTCACCGACTGGAAGAGGCTGACCACGAAGCCGACCACGAGCAGGAGCACGAGAAACGGCGCCACCACGTAGAGGGAAAACACCACCACACCCTTGAAGAGATCGATCGCGAGCTCGGGGTTCATCGTTCGTCGTTCGTTGCTTCGGGCGCCTCAGCGGAAGCTCTCGATGAGGCTGCGCACCACCAAGTGCCAGCCGTCCACGAGCACGAAGAGCAGGAGCTTGAAGGGAAGCGAAACGATCGCCGGAGGCATCATCATCATGCCCAGCGCCATCAGCACCGACGAAACGAGGAAGTCCACGACAAGGAAGGGCAGGAAGAGCAGGAATCCCATCTGGAACGCCGTCTGCAGCTCGCTGATCACGAAAGCCGGGACCACCACGCGCAGCGGAAGATCCTCCACCCGGGTCGGCGGGAAGCGTCCGAGCTCGAGGAAGAACTCCAAGTCCCGCGTCCGCGTCTGCTTCAGCATGAACTCACGCAGGGGAACCGTCGCCTTCTCCACCGCCTGGACCGAGGTCATCTCGCCCGCAAGGTAGGGCTGAAGCGCTTCCGCGTTCATCCGGTCGAAGACCGGTCCCATCAGGAAGAAGGTCAGAAAGAGCGCCAGACCGACGATGATCTGGTTCGCCGGCGCCGAGGGAACGCCAATCGCCGTGCGCACGAAACCCAGCACGATGACGATGCGCGTGAAGCTCGTCATCAGGATCACCAGCGACGGAGCCAGCGTCAGCAGGGTCATCAGCACCACGAGCTGGATCGCCACGCTCACGTCGGCCGGCTTTCCACCGCCTTCCAAGCCGATGTTCAGTCGCAAGGGCGACGAACTGGCTCCGCCCGGAACCACGGCGGGCGCAGTCGCACCGCCGGGGGCCACGGCGGGAGACACGACCGGCGCGGCCGGCGCTCGGGTCTCACCCGGCGACGCCGGAGTCTGCGCCGGCATGCTTCCCGTCAGCCACAGGAGGCCGAGGGAGGCGACCAGCCACCGAAAACCAGCACGCCACCTCACGACGCATCCCCCGGTTTACGATCATCCAAGGGAGCGACCAACTCGATCCGGCCCGGCGTGACGCCAAGGAGGAAGCGACGGCCCTCACACGCTGCGATCACGAGGTACTGCCGGTTGCCCAGCGAACGGGTCTCCTCGACCACGATCGCCCGCCCCACGCCGCGAATTCCCTCCGCAGCCCGACGTCGATACAGCACCCAAAGCCCCCCGACCGCCAAGGCCCCGGCGACGACCAGGAGCCATGCCCGCGAGCCACCGGACGACGAAGGAGCCGGCTCCGTACGCGCCGGACCCGATCCCTGCGGGTAGATCACCGTGCCTGGAGCAAAGCCCCCAGGGGTCTCGCGTGATTGCGCCCGCAAGGAGCCGCCCAGAAGCATCCCGACGAGCACCAAGCCCACCAGCAGCCTCAGTCCGGGTATGGCAAGGCCGCGCCCCGGCACGACGACTCGTTCAGCGCCCCACATCATGACCGTCTTCGCACGCACCGTCACGCGGTCGCTCCGGACCGCGCTGGGCCGCCAACGAGCTCCGTGATGCGGATGCCAAAGTTGTCTTCCACCACGACGACCTCGCCGTACGCGACGAGCCGGTCGTTGACGTACAGGCCCACCGGGTCGCTGGCATGCTGATCGAGCTGCACGACCGCCCCCGGACTCAGCCCCAGCACCTCCCGCATGGGCAGCTGGCAAGAGCCGATCTGGACGGCGACTTTGACCTTCACGTCGAGAACAAGGTCGAGGGACTTTTCTTCAAGGGTGGGCATGACTGGAATCTCCGGAATCGAGGCGCTGGGTGAGCTTGACGACGACGCGCGTGCCTTCGAGACCCGCGGTGGCCATGAACTTCGGTCGCGCATTCAGGGCGATGCGGGTGCGGTCCACGATGCCGGCAGGCAGCTCCAGCACATCACCGACCTGCAGCGCGCTCAAATCCCGCAGCGGCAGGGAAAACGCATCCCACTCCGCATGCACCGGCACGCTGACCTGCTCGTAAACCGGCCGCCACGACGACGCCGCGGGGGTCGGGCGCGCTTCGCGGTCCGACTCGCGGCTCCGTGCCGGCAAGACCGCCTTCACGGCCGATTCGATCATCGGATACGGCACCGCCAAGCGCAGCGTCTCGACGCCCTCGCCCAACGGAGTCTCCAAGGTCAGAGCCAGCATCATCGTGTCCCGCGGCGCGGTGCGGAGGAATCGCCCGCTTCGCTCGTTGCCGAAAATCGTCGACTTCAGGGGCGTCGACAGGGGCCAGTGCCCACACCACTCGTCCGTGACGAGTCGAGCGACGTCCTCAAGCAGGGCGATCTCGATCTCCGTCAGGGGACGCAACGTGGTCACCGGGCGACCCGGTCCTCCAAGCAGCCGATCGATCAGCGTCAGCGCCAAGCGCGGCGGGATTTCCAGCAGGCCCACGCCCGCCAGCGGCTCCGCCCGGAAAAGACAAACGTGCGTCGGTTCCGCAAAGCTCTCGATCAAGCCGCTGTACGACGGAGTCGTCAGCGCGGTGACCTTGAGGGAAAACTCCATCCGGAGAAAAAGTGAGATGCGCGCCGCCAGATGCCGCGCGAACTCGTCATGACGCTCCCGGAGGCGCCGCAGGTCCGTCTCGGTCAGACGGCCCGGTCGACGAAAGTCATGAGCCGAGACCACCACGTCCGCGCGGGGGCCGGCGCTGCTGTAGACGGTGGCGCGCTCGCTGCGCGCACCCGCCGCCTCAGCGGGCGGGGTCGGTGCCGCGGGAGCACCCACGGTCTCGGCTTGCGCCGGCTCGGCCCCTTCGACCGCTGCTGAGTTGGTCTCCGGCGAGGACATCGGTTACTGGACCACGAAGTCCGAAAAGTAGATTTGTTCCGCGACCTTCCGCCCGAGGGCCTGATTGTACGCGGCGCCGAGTTTCTCGCGCAGGATGTTCTTCGCCGCCGGCTCTTCCAAGTCAGCGAGCGTGAGGGACGAAAGGACGTTGAGCGACAAATCGATCATGCGCGGACGATTGGCCTCGAACTGGGCCCGGAGCGTCGGATCCGCGCCGGTCACCATGAAGGTGGTCTTCAGGTAGCGCGTGCCCATGGTGCCCGCGAGGTTCACCACGACATTCTCAAAGGTGTAGGAGTTGCCGCTGCCCGCGGCTTCGCCCTTCTTGCCGTGTCCGCCTTCCTTCTCCGCCTTCTCCGGCTTGGCCGCAGCGGCGGGGGCCGGCGCCGCCGCGTGGGCGTGCGCATCGGCCGCAGCGGCCCCGGCACCCGCTGCCGGCAGCGCCTTGATCAACTCGGCCTTCAACTGCGGAAGCAGGACGAACTGCGCCACCGCCCACGACACGGCCGGCGCCAGCACGACGACGAGGATGACGGGCAACAGGGCGCCCAGCTTCGACGGTGCCTTGGCCGCCGCCGCAGCGGCGGGATCGGCCGAACCGGAGGCAGCGGCGGGAGTGTCGGATTTCGCGGACATGCGACGGACAAAGCAGGGTGCGCGCGACTCAGCGCTTCAAGTTGACGACGTCCTCGAGAATCGAGTCGGAAACGGTCACGAGACGGGAGCTGGCCTGGAAAGAGCGCTGCATCGTGATCATGTCCGCGAATTCCTCGGTCAGATCGACGTTCGACAGCTCCAGCGTGCCGGCCTCGATGGCGCCGAGGCCATTCTCGCCGGGGCCGTTGTTCGCCGCCGACAGGTTCACGCCGCCCACCGGGCCAGCGGCCTCGAGGCCGGCAAACAGGCTGTCTCCGACCTTCTTGAGCTCGTTCGGATCATTGAAGTTCTGGAGCAGCACCCGGTTCGTGATCGCGGAACTGCCGTTCGAGTAGAATTCGATCAAGTTGCCCGCACGGTCGATCGAGAGCGACTGCAGCTTGGTGCCCGTCGGAGGCGTCGCGAGCTTGACGTCGCCGACCGTCGTGGGCGCCGAGCCCGCCGAGCCCCCCGTCAGTCCCTGCACGCGATAGCCCTGGCTCG